>JBAQZZ010000103.1:0-14597 GCA_049791475.1 Flavobacteriaceae bacterium
ACGCAGGCACAGTTAATCCTAAACCAGCTTCGGTAACATTATTTACTTTTATATCTAATGAGGTTAAAATACGTTTGATGATTTCTTTAGGAATTTCTTCACCTATAAGTTTCTTTGCATTTTCAAAGCTTAAACGCACTTCAAAATCTTTAACTTTATTGGTGTAAACATCAACAATATCACTTGTTATTTCACCACCAGCAATTTCTTGAATTAATAAAGCAGCACGTTTTAATGCATATTCAGTAATATTTGGGTCGATACCACGCTCAAATCTAAAAGAGGCATCGGTATTTAGTCCATGGCGCTTAGCCGATTTACGAATACTAACAGGATTAAAATAAGCACTTTCCAAGAAAATACTGGTCGTACTTTCTGTAACACCAGAATCAATACCACCAAAAACACCCGCAATACACATAGGTTTTTCAGCATCACAAATCATCAAATCATCTTCGTGTAACTCACGCTCAATTCCGTCTAATGTTATAAATTTTGTTCCCGCTTTTAAAGTTTTAATCTCAATTTTATTTCCTGATACTTTTACAGCATCAAACGCATGTAAAGGTTGACCTAAATCATGCAACACATAATTTGTAGCATCAACAATGTTATTTATAGGACTTAAACCAATGGCTTTCAAGCGGTGTTGCAACCAAGCAGGAGATTCAGTAACCTTTAAACCAGAAATGGTTACACCACAATAACGAGGCGCCAAATCTTTATTTTTTACGTCAACATCAATTTTTAATGTGCGGTTTTCTACATTAAACGCACTAACTGATGGGGTAATAAGTTCTAAATTAATATCTTTTTGTACTAAACCCGCTTTTAAATCGCGTGCGACTCCTAAATGACTCATCGCATCAGCACGATTCGGCGTTAAACCAATTTCAAAAACTTGATCGTTTTCAATATCAAAAATATCAGCGGCTAGCGTTCCTATTTTAATAGATTGATCTAAAACCATGATGCCGTCATGCGATTTTCCAAGACCGAGTTCATCTTCGGCACAAATCATTCCGTGACTTTCTTCACCTCTAATTTTGCCTTTTTTAATAGTCCAAGGGTCACCTTCTTCAGTATATAAAGTGGTTCCAATGGTTGCAACTGGTACTTTTTGTCCAGCAGCTACATTAGGCGCACCACATACAATTTGTAATGGTGCATCTAAACCAATGTTTACCGTGGTAATTTTTAATTTATCGGCGTTTGGGTGTTTTATACAGGTTAAAACTTCACCAACTACAACGCCTTCTAAACCACCTTTTACAGATTGGTAGGCGTCTAAACCTTCAACTTCAAGTCCTAAATCGGTAAGTAATTCGCTGGTTTGTTCTGGAGTCCAATCAGTTTTTAAAAATTGTTTAAGCCAGTTATATGAAATTTTCATGAATCGTTCTCGTATTAAGCATGCAAAGATAAAATATTGCGGTTAGCATTCAAACAATGCCTATAAAAAGAATCATTATTAGCTTTTAATTGTTAGGTAAATGTTGTTATTTCGAATAATCTAATTCAAAATATAATTATGAAATATATCACATGCGCTTTATTAACATGTTTATTAATTTCTTGTAAGCCTGAAACCAAAACAAGCACTTTAGAATCAGGGACTTATAGAGCGACTTTGAAAGTTAGCGATAGTTTAAATTTACCTTTTAATTTTGAAGTGATTTCAAAAAACGAACTCCATATTTTTAATGCAGAAGAAGTTATTGAAGTTACTGATATTACTTATGTGAATGATTCTGTTTATATAAAATTTCCAGTTTTTGAGGGTTTTATTGCAGCTAAAATTGAAAAAGACCTATTAAAAGGAAGTTTTATTAAAGCTGATTTGAATAGAACAATGGCTTTCGGAGCAGAAAAAAATGCTGAAAGATTTGAAGCTTATGAACGTATTTCAAAATTTGATATTTCTGGAAACTGGGAAACCCTTTTTAGTCCAAATTCTGAGGAAGATAAATATATTGCCAAAGGTATTTTTAAACAATTAGGCAATAAAATTACAGGTACTTTTAGAACTACAACAGGCGATTACCGTTACTTAGAAGGTGTTTTAAATGGCAACCAATTAATGCTTTCAACATTTGATGGCGCACATGCCTTTTTATTTACAGGAACCGTTAAAAATGATAGTATTCATGGTATGTTTTACTCAGGAAATCATTGGGAAGAATCTTTTATAGCCGTAAGAAATGAAACTTACGAATTACCTAATACAAACAATTTAACGTATTTAAAAGAAGGTTATGATAAAGTAGCTTTTTCATTTCCAGATGTAAATGGCAACATCATATCTTTAGAAGATGATACATACAAAAACAAAGTGGTTTTGGTGCAAATTATGGGAACCTGGTGTCCAAATTGTTTAGATGAAAGTAGATATTTTGCAGAGTTTTATAAAAACAATAAAAATGAGGACTTAGAAATCATCGCTTTAGCTTTTGAATATGTAAAAACCGAAGAAGCTGCTTTTAAAAATATTAAGCGACTTAAAGAAAAAACAGGAATTGAATATCCTATTTTATTGGCACAATACGGCTCTTCTGATAAAGTTATTGCAAATGAAAAGTTACCCATGTTAAACCATATTTTATCTTACCCAACTACTATTTTTATTGATAAAACAGGAGTGGTTAGAAAAATACATACTGGTTTTAATGGACCAGCAACTGGCGATAAGTATGTTGAATTTAAAACTGAGTTTAATAGTTTTATTGGGGAGTTATTAAAAGAATAATTTCAGTAGTTCGTTTGACGTTGGTTTAGTAGTAAAGTTAGTAAATAATTACGAGCCAAGAAAGTCCGTGAGGACTTTCGCAAGTCAGCTAAAACCAATAATTTTGTTTATACGGTGGCATTAGTTTTTGGCTTTAAATAAATACTTCATAATTTCTGATATGTTTTTCCTTCTTTAATTATAGAAGTTTTACTTTTTTCAGCTTTTATAAAATTGCTTACTTCATTTATGATTTTTTTACTTATCTCCTTTTTTTGTATTTTTTTTGTATTAGCAGCATTATTTTCAGTTAATACACCTTTTTCAATCTTCCATAACATTTGCGAAATTTTAATTGCCATATCGGAGTAATAATTGTGGTAAATTTTTATTTCATTAACACCATCAGCTAATTGGACTTCTACCATTTCTTTAGTATTTAAGAAGCTATCAATTTCTGAATTTTCGCATCCTATTTTTAATTTTCTTGTTTTAGGCAACTCTAGAGTTATTGAAACAATATTATTTTCTATTGAAAATTCAGGAAATTTCTTAAGTTCTTTACCCGTATTTATGAATAGTTTTTGGGCTTTTTCAGAATAGGGTTTAGTGTAATACAACTTAATACTATCGTTTTGTATTTCATTGTTTAAACCATAAAAATAGAATTCCTTCGTTAGTTCCTTATTCACTTGCAGGCTTAATAAATTATGATTAGAAATTGAATACTCTCCAAATATCTTTAAATCAACATTTCCAAATGAGGCGTAATAAAAAAAAGTTTTATTCTCTAATAGATACATTCCTGAAGCGACTTCAAAACTCGATAAATTATAAAACCCCTCAGATACTTTATATTTTTCCTGCGCAGAAGCTGTTTTCATAAATAAAATAAAAAATAGTAGACTATATTTAATCATAAGTTATAAAATTGAATCATTCGGTATTTTAATTACTGCCCATGCAAAGATTATGTTCCGTTTCAATGAACTTTATCGATTGTTAAACGAATTTAGTTGATTTTTTTTACAAAGTCAAGTTTAAATTTACTGTCAAATTAAAAGTTACAAATCTTCCAATATTAAATTAAAATCGTATTGTAAATCTTCATGTAATCCTGAAATTATTTTTTTTGCTAAAAGCAATTGCCTATCATAAGCGTTTTGCAATTGTGTACTGCGTTTTATACTAGGTTTAAAATCTCTTAGTTTCTGGCAAAAGTAGAGTAGTAGTTCTGCTTCGGTTTCCTTTTTTTGAGAATAGCGCGCAAACTTTTTTACGTTTTTAAGAATTTTACGTACACTTTTTCTAATGTAAAAATAGCTGTGGGTATTAATCACATCAAATTCATCATTCATATAGTTTTTTACACTTTCAATATATGCACTTTCGTTATGCGATTCAAACAATAAATAGGTGAGTAGTTCTTTGTTTTCCTTTTTAAAACGCGATAAACGCAGGCATAACTCCATTAATTTATCAGAAGACAAATGGTGTAATTCTTTCTTTATTATAACTGCTGAGACTGCTTTCATCTATATTTTATAATGCTTTTTAATAGTTCGTTTTACTGAAAAGAGCCGTATTAAACCAATAATTAATAGAACTGGAGAAAGGATTAATAAAATAAAACCAAACGATTTCATTTCAGAAAAAAAATCTAATTTTAAGATGGTAATTCCGGTTCCTAAAAAGACTATAAATGTTCTAAAATAGGCTAAAAATGTTCGTTCGTTAGCTAGTTTTGTCCGCTCTATGGCCAACCAATCTCTGGTTATTAATGGCGACTCTTTTTCCATAATTCTCATTTGCTTATAAATATAAAAAAACCATAACAAGTGCATGGTTTTGAATGTTTAAAATTTATTTTAGATAGAGAAATCTACAAGATTCGCAGAGATTTAGTATTAAAATAGCTTTACAACTGGGTTCTCATTATCTTTATTAATAGTAACTAATAACTTTTTTAATCCCATTCTATTTACTTTAAACTATTATCTTAATTTTGGAAAATCAATAGGACTCAATTCGTGCATAATGGCGTAAACGGCTTCAAAAATATCTTCTGAAGATGGTTTTGAGAAGTAATCGCCATCATTACCATAAGCAGGCCTATGCGCTTTTGCAGTTAATGTTTTTGGTTGACTATCTAAATATTGATATGCGTTTTGAGTATTTAGTATGTCATTCAAAATATAAGCAGAGGCTCCACCAGGAACATCTTCATCAATAACCATAACCCGATTGGTTTTTTGAATACTTTTTGCAATGTCATGTTTTAAATCAAAAGGTAATAAGGACTGCACATCAATAATTTCAACATCAATACCAACAGTTAGCAATTCTTTAGCGGTTTGTTCAACAATTCTTAGGGTAGAACCATAAGAAACCAACGTAATATCTGTACCTTCTTTTACAGTTTCAACAATACCAATAGGTGTTTTAATATCACCTAAATTATTAGGCATTTTTTCTTTGAGTCTGTACCCATTTAAACATTCTACAACTAATGCAGGATTATCTCCTTGAAGAAGTGTATTGTAAAAACCAGCTGCTTTGGTCATGTTTCGGGGTACTAAAACATGTATGCCTCGAATCAAATTCAAAATACCACCCATTTGAGAGCCTGAATGCCAAATACCTTCTAATCTATGCCCGCGGGTTCTAATAATTAAAGGCGCTTTTTGTTTGCCTTTGGTTCTATAATGTGTTGTTGCCAAATCGTCGCTTATAATTTGTAAGGCATACAAAACATAATCTAAATATTGTATCTCTGCAATGGGTCTTAAACCACGAAGTGCCATGCCAATACCTTGCCCAATAATGGTGGCTTCTCTAATGCCCGTATCAGCAACACGTAATTCGCCATATTTTTCTTGAAGCCCTTCTAAACCTTGATTTACATCACCAATATTTCCTGTGTCTTCTCCAAAAATGAGAGCTTCAGGAATATTTTGAAATATATTATCGAAATTATCACGCAAAATAATTCTACCATCTACTTGGTTTGCATCATCGCTATAAGTTGGTTTTACTTCTTTAATAATAATATTAGAGTGGTTTGATTCAGAATATAAATGAGAGCTAAACTTTGGTTGAACATTTTCAAAATAGGTATTTACCCAATTAATAAGTTGCTCTTTTTCTGATGAATTTTCACCAATAGTGTATCTTAAAACCTGTCTTGCACAGGATAATATATCTTTTCGTGTAGGCTCATCAATTGCAGCTAGAGTCTCTTTAAGTTTTGATATAAACACACCATTATCACTAAAAGAAGCGACTTGCTTAAGTAAAGAAACAAGTTCTTGTTGCTCTTTCTGTACGGGTTTTAAAAATGTTGACCAAGCATTCTTTTTAGCTGCTCTAACATCGCGCTTTATGGTTCTTTCAATTTCTGTGAGTGCTTCATTAGTGGTAATTCCGCTTTCAATAATCCACGCTCGCATTTTTTTATTACAATCATTATTTGCTTCCCACTCTAAGCGTTCAGCGTTTTTATAACGCTCATGCGAACCAGAAGTAGAATGCCCTTGTGGTTGTGTGAGTTCTAAAACATGAATTAAAACAGGTACATGTTCCTTTCTTGCAATAGTTGCGGCTTCTTGATAGGTTTCAATAAGATTAGGATAATCCCAACCTTTTACGCGTAATATTTCAAAGCCTTTTTGTTCGTTATCTCTTTGAAAGCCTTTGAGTACTTCAGAAATATTCTCTTTTGTAGTTTGATGTTTTGCATGTACAGAAATACCGTATTCATCATCCCAAACACTAATAATCATAGGAACTTGTAAAACACCGGCTGCATTTATAGTTTCAAAAAACACACCTTCACTTGTGCTGGCATTACCAATGGTGCCCCAAGCAACTTCGTTTCCGTTTACAGAAAAATTATTGGTATTAATACCACCAACTTGTCTGAATATTTTTGAAGCTTGTGCTAAACCAAGTAAACGAGGCATTTGCCCTGCAGTTGGAGAAATATCAGCACTAGAATTGTATTGTTTTGTTAAGTCTTTCCAATTGCCATTTTCATCCAAACTATGCGTCGCAAAATGACCACCCATTTGACGACCAGCAGACATCGGTTCAAGTTCTAAATTAGTATTTGCGTACAAACCAGCAAAGAATTGCTCCATGGTTAACGCGCCAATAGCCATCATAAACGTTTGGTCTCTGTAGTAACCAGATCTCCAATCACCTTTTAAAAAGGCTTTGGCCATGGCTAATTGCGGAACTTCTTTCCCGTCTCCAAAAATTCCGAATTTTGCTTTTCCTGTAAGGACTTCTCTGCGGCCCAATAAACTACATTCACGACTTTTTACAGCAATTTTATAATCGCTTAAAACTTCCGTTTTAAAGTCTTCAAATGAAATATTGTTTTTCAAATCTGAAAAGGGTTGCATGCAGTTAGGGTTTAGCTTACGCAAAAGTAGTTAATGTTTGTGTTTTTTGCAATTTTACAAGCAAGTTAATTATTACTAATTAATTAAAAATTATAATTAAAAAGCTATAATTTTAAGAATTCAATAACAAATAACTAGTTTAATCGATTATTATCTAATGATTAATACCACCGCCTTCTAAATAATCCTAAAAGTGATTGCGGATCTAATGTGAATTTAAATCTAATTTTCTGGTCATAATTTTCTTGACCAATTTCCCAACCTAAATTAGAATATATAGGAAAATAAACTTCAAAATAATCAGTCACCAAATTTATTCTAATACCAGAATCATAAACAACATGAGGCACATCAAATTTGTTTTTAACTAACCCTAAATCGCCATAAAGTAAAATATATTTCCAAAGCGTGGTACTGGAATTAATGGTTGTCATCCATTGATTTGCGAAAGGGGTTTCAAGTTTTGATTTAAAACCACCTTCAGCATCAATATATTGCTGACTAAAGATCCCTGAAGCTTCCGACCGCCCTAAGTACCCATATTCAAAAAGATAATCTGTGGGTCTATCTAAAGCGAAACTAAAATAATCTGAATTTACAGGGTTGCTATTTTTTAGAAATGCACCAGCAAAAACACGCAAATTTAGTTGTCTATTACTTTCAAATAGGCGTCTGTATTCATAATTAAATGAAATTTTACTAAAATTTTCAGCAACTTGTAAGTCTGTGTCCCATTTGTTGAAATTTATAAGATTATCATTAGAATGCACATAACGCGCATTAAGAACACCATAATTAGGTTCAGAAGTATCTACGATATTATTAACATCTTCATCTCTATTTATATCTACATATCTAAAAATAAGAGATTGTCTTTTATTTGATCTGAAATCATCATCTTGTCTAAAAAGAAAGCTAACAGAAGGTATTATTCTTCTAACAAATAAATCTTCCGCATAGGATGAATAACCAGCGCTAAAGCCATAGTTTACAGCGTATAAATCGGTGTTTTCCAAATAATGCGTCATTGAAGCAAATGCAGAACCTGTTATAGATCTTGATTTTAGAGAGTATTTGGGCGCAATCTTATAATTAAAACGCTTACGTAATAGTGTTTTATTATAAGCCCTAACACCAAGTGTTATGCCATCATAAATATTATTAAACTCGGCAACTGGCATGAAAAAAACTTGATTGTAATACGGGTCTTCAATATCTTGAAAAAGCCTAAATTGAAGTGGCTTATTATTGAAAAAGAAGCCTTTTAAAGATTTCCAATTATCTCTTAAATTAAACTCCGGAATAAGCTTATTGTAGTTTAAAACTAACTTATCTGCACTGTCGCGAGGAATAGTAATGGTTTTTGTGTCATCAATATTTTCAATCCATCGTTTCGATACAATACTGTCGTTAATTAAGGTGTAAAGCGACACAGGCATGCTGTTATCTCTTTTGTTCTTTATGGTTAATGTAATAGAATCTTTAGTTTGAGTAACCTTTTTTATTTTAAAATCTATTTTCTTTCTTGTATTTAAATAATCGGTAAAAAACCAATCGATATTTTTATCAGTTCTAGATTTAATAAAGTGTTCAAAGTCTTTGGTAGTAACAGGTTTTAACTTATTATGGTATAAAAAATCTTCAATACTCGTTTCTAAAATGTGGCTATTAATAAAATCGTCAAGATATTTAAGTCCAACGCCAGCTTTATATTTATTACCTATGTTATGATTGAATTTTAAAAGAGAATCTTTAGGCATTGTTAATGGTTGATCTCTATTGGTTCTGGCCATTAGCATGTGCCCAAGTACATATTTATCATTAAAAAGCATATCTGCCGCATGAAATGATTTTACACCCCAAAAATCGGCTATGGAACCCAGGAACTTCATATTTGGGTAATGTTCATCAACGTAATTCATTACATAAAAAATCTGAATACCGTCAATTAACCATTGCTCGGTTCTTGGGTTTATGAGAAGCGTATTTTCTAAGTAATTATTTAAGGCTATTTTCAATAATTTTAATTCATATTGAAAATGATTTGGATAAGGTTTAATAAATTTTGGTAAAAAATTGAGCCCATAAATGGGGTTTTTATCATAATCTATCTGAGTTATCAGTAGTTTTTTATGAGGATATTGACCAAAATTTTTATTAATAAATTGAGATACTTTTTCTGTAATTAAAACTTTGTCAAGTACCTCTAAACCTTCATCATCTATATTAGAAACTAAAGTAAAATCATCACCTTGAATAGTTTTAAATGTGGATTGTTTATTTAAAAACAACTTCGTGTTTAATCTATTCTCTCCATTTAGTTTAACTATTTGATTGTCTTTTGATTGAGTAGATTCAATTAAATCTAATTCTGAAGTTAAAGCATAACCATTTGGATGTGTAATTTCTAAGTTTATTTCTGATTTTGGAATATATAAATCATCTAAATCTTTATTACTGTAATAATGCCAAGTACCATTATAAATTGCTGGTGTAATATACCAATAACGTAAGTTTAAATCGCCAGATTCAGTTATTCCGTAGCGTGTAAATTTACTATTTGGGATTAGAACCATATACTCTAAATGAATGGTATAAAATTCATTAGGCTTTAGAACTTCTTTTAGTTGCACTTCTATAACATCAATTTGATTTTTTAAAGGTGTAAAAACTAAATCTGTATGGTCTTGTTTTATGGATGTAACTACCGAAAAACCTCTATCTTCATTTTTTGCTAAATGAAAATTATTATTAAATTCATCAGCAATTCTAATAGCTAAAGGTGTTTTTTTTGTGGCATAACTATTAGCCCAATTATTTAAATATATAGTTTGTAATTCGTCATTTGAGGTGTTTTGATATTGAATAGTTTGCGATATTTTTATAAGTTTTTTTTCAATATCAAAATCCGCCTTTAAGTCAATTTTATTTTGACTAAAGCTTGCAAAACATATCACAAAAAACATGTTACAAATTAAAAGACGTAATTTCAATTTATTTAAGCATTAATGGTTAATAATTCATGCAAGGCGCTGCAAGATAGTAAAATATCAATTTAGAATAATGTTTAGCTATTCTATGGTATTAATACTTACGAAAATTTTACTAAAAGCGTTTTATTAGAAATTTGGTGTTAATTCGGAATCTTTGTAAAAAGCATCTAAAATGGCAATAACTTCAACTTCAGTATCTACCAAATGAATTAAACCTAAATCTTTCGCACTGATGTTTCCAAAAGAGTCTAAAAGCGTAGATTTAACCCAATCTAAAAGGCCTTTCCAAAAATCTGTTCCCACAAGAATAATTGGAAACTTGCCTATTTTATGTGTTTGAATAAGTGTTATAGCCTCAAAAAGTTCATCTAATGTTCCAAAACCACCTGGCATAACTACAAAACCTTGTGAGTATTTAACAAACATCACTTTTCTCACAAAGAAATAATCAAAATCTAAGCTTTTATCGTGGTCTATATAGGGGTTGTCGTGTTGTTCAAAGGGTAATTCAATATTAAGTCCTACAGAAGTTCCTCCGCCTAAATGTGCTCCTTTATTTCCAGCTTCCATAATTCCTGGTCCACCACCAGTAATAACACCGTAGCCGGCTTCAACTATTTTTGTTGCTATACTTTCGGCGAGCTTGTAATATTTATGATCAGGTTTTGTTCTTGCTGATCCAAAAATAGAAACACAAGGGCCTATTTTACTCAGTTTTTCATAACCATTAACGAATTCGCCCATGATTTTAAAAATAGCCCAAGAATCGTTTGTTTTTATTTCATTCCAACCTTTGTGGTGTTTTTCACTTCTCATTCTTTTTAGTTTTTAGTCTATTTGTTATTAGACGTTAATATTTTTTAAGCTTATTGACAAAAGCCTACAAACTTACTGTAATTCTTTTTTAAGAAACTTAGCGGTGTAGCTTTTTTTGTGTTTTATAACTTCCTCAGGTGAACCTTCTACAATTATTTGTCCGCCACCTTTACCACCTTCGTAGCCTATATCAATAATATGGTCAACGGTTTTTATAACATCTAAATTGTGTTCAATTATAAGTACTGTATTACCTTTATTTGCTAATTTATTTAAAACAATCATGAGTACTCGAATATCTTCAAAATGCAAACCAGTAGTGGGTTCGTCTAGAATATAAAATGTGTTTCCTGTATCGCGTTTGCTTAATTCAGTTGCTAATTTTATACGTTGTGCTTCGCCTCCAGAAAGTGTTGTGCTTTGTTGCCCAAGCGTAATATATCCTAGCCCAACATCTTTGATTGTTTTTAGTTTTTTATGAA
This sequence comes from Flavobacteriaceae bacterium, assembly GCA_049791475.1. Classification (GTDB taxonomy): domain Bacteria; phylum Bacteroidota; class Bacteroidia; order Flavobacteriales; family Flavobacteriaceae; genus CAXBID01. Next base: position 11,423 of record JBAQZZ010000103.1, read on the forward strand.
TTTTTGGGATGTTTTCAAAAAATGGAACGGCATCATCAATGGTCATATTTAAAATATCACTTATACTTTTTCCTTTATATCGAATTTCCAAAGTCTCACGATTAAATCGTTTGCCTTGGCAGGTTTCACATTCTACATAAACATCAGGTAAAAAATTCATTTCAATAACCCGTAAACCACCACCTTTACACGTTTCACATCTACCACCTTTAACATTGAAACTAAAACGACCTGCCTTATAACCACGAATCATAGCTTCAGGTATTTTGGCGTATAAGGCTCTAATTTCATCAAAAGTTTTGGTGTATGTCACTGGATTACTTCGAGGTGTTCTACCAATTGGCGATTGATTAATATCGATAACTTTATCAATATGTTCCAAGCCTTTAATACTTTTATATGGCATCGGTTTTTTTACACCATTAAAATAATATGCATTTAAAATAGGGTAGAGGGTTTCGTTAATTAAAGTAGATTTCCCGCTACCTGAAACACCAGTTACCCCAATCATTTTACCTAAGGGGAATTTAACCGATACATTTTTCAGGTTATTACCCGTACAACCTTTTAACTCTAAAAATTTGCCATTTCCTTTTCGGCGTTTTTTAGGAATTTCAATTTGTTTTGTGCCATTTAGATAATCTGCGGTTAGGGTATTATGAGTTTTGAGTTCATCAGGATTTCCAATACTAATAATTTCGCCGCCATGTTTTCCTGCTTTCGGACCAATATCAATAACGTAATCGGCACGTTCAATCATATCTTTATCATGCTCAACGACAATAACAGAATTTCCTATATCTCGAAGCGATACCAAAGAATTAATCAATTTTTCGTTATCGCGTTGATGTAAACCAATACTGGGTTCGTCTAAAATATAAAGCACACCCACCAATTGCGACCCAATTTGAGTTGCCAAACGAATACGCTGCGCTTCACCACCAGACAACGATTTTGAACTTCTGTTTAATGATAAATAAGTTAATCCAACATCTAATAAAAATTGTAATCTCGATTTTATTTCTTTAATAACTTCCTCAGCTATTTTTAATTGTGTGTCAGATAAGTGATTGTGCAAATCTTTAAACCATTCCGAAAGTTCAACAATATCTGTATTGGCAAGTTCAGAAATGTTCTTATTGTTTATTTTAAAGTAAAGCGATTCCTTTCTAAGACGTGAACCTTTACAAACCGGACATTTAATTTTGTCCATATAATCTTTTGCCCAACGTTTTAAAGAGGTTGAGTCTGCCGTTTTGTATTGATTTTCAATAAAATTAGCAACACCTTCAAAATCTATTTTATAATCGCGTGTTACACCTAAAGTTTTACTTTCAACAGAAAATTTTTCGTTCCCGCCATATAAAATAACCTGTTTAGCTGCTTCAGGAATATCTTTAAAAGCATCGGTTAATTTAAAATTGAAACGTTGTGCAATGGTTTCAAACTGCTTGAAAATCCAACTATTTTTTTCTGGCCCATGAGGTACCAAAGCACCCGCTTTTATTGATAAACTATCGTCTGGAATAATTTTATTTTCATTAACTTGATAAAGCTCGCCAATACCGTTACAATGGCTACACGCCCCTTTAGGCGAGTTAAATGAAAAATTATTAGGTTCAGGGTTTGGATAAGAAATTCCTGAAGTTGGACACATTAAACTTCTACTAAAATAGCGTGTTTCTTGGGTATCTTGGTCAATAACCAAAATAACATCTTCACCATGATACATGGCCGTGTTAATAGTTTCTGTTAAGCGTTTATCGTTATCAATGGTGTCGTCAATTTTAAGTCTATCAATTACAATTTCAATATCGTGAGTTTTATAACGGTCGAGTTTCATGCCTTTTACAAGGTCTTTTATCTCACCGTCGGTTCGCACTTTTACAAACCCTTGCTTTGCAATTTGTTCGAATAATTCACGATAATGTCCTTTTCTGGAGCGCACAACAGGTGCTAAAACGTTAATACGTTTCCCGTTAAAATCTTTAATCATGAGCTCTTTAATTTGTTCATCACTATAGCTCACCATTTTATCGCCTGTGTTGTAGCTGTAAGCATCGCTGGCACGCGCAAAAAGCAAACGCAGAAAATCGTAAATCTCGGTAATCGTACCAACGGTAGATCGTGGCGACTTACTCGTTGTTTTTTGTTCAATGGCAATTACGGGAGATAAACCATCAATTTTATCAACATCTGGGCGTTCTAAACCACCTAAAAATTGTCTAGCATAAGCCGAAAATGTTTCAATATAACGGCGTTGTCCTTCGGCATAAATAGTATCAAAAGCTAGGGATGATTTTCCACTGCCTGATAAACCTGTAATCACAACAAGTTTTTCTCGAGGAATAGATACATCAATATTTTTAAGATTATGGACTCGGGCGCCTTTTACCTCAATAAATTCGTCAAATTGGCTCATAAATTTTGCAAAAGTGCAAAGTTACGGTTTTAGATGTTAAAATCTTACGAAGTTTAATTACAGTTTTTTTCTATCTCATCTGAACAAAAAATAATTCAAATTAAGAATACGACATCTTATAATTAAATTGGTATAAGCGGATAATTAGACTTTAAAAGTTTCTTCTAAACTGAGTATAGAGTAAAGCTTTATTATGTCAAATATCACTAATTGTCATGTTTTTGTACTATAATGTACTTGCGTTATGTAACTTGAAAAAGGCACTATATCTACAATTATGATAAAATAGCACAGCTATACACCAATTTGCTACAATAACAATTTGTACTATAATGTTCCGCGTTATGTAACTTTGCTTTGGCAAAAGCGAAGTTTAAACTACTACTTTTTCTTATTTTTTTGTAAATACTTTCTCTACAATGTTAATGGAATACGCTTTGCCCGAAGCGACGATAGGAGTGAAGTGGGAATGTGTATGGAATGGAATTAATAAAAATACTCCAAATTTTAAAAATAGGTTCTCATAAATAATTACTTACAATTAATATTATTTATTTTAGTCAAACATTGAATTTTAAAATATAGTTATGGCTTACGAATTTTCAGAAATTAATAATGCGTTTATAAAGTTAAAAACTTATATCTATTATGATAATACCGATATTCTATTAAGAAAACAATTAGTAGAATTTGAAACAAATAGAACTAAAGATATTAATTCACTTTTTGGCGCTAGCCCAATGCCTTACAAGC
>JBAQZZ010000104.1:0-1586 GCA_049791475.1 Flavobacteriaceae bacterium
GGACACATCTTCGGACAACGCGCCGCCGAGATCGTGCCAGTCACCGCCCATGGCAAGCGCCGCAGCGCGGATCGATCCGCCGAAGTCGAAGGCAAAGACCTGGGCTCCTGTGTAGCGACGGAACTGCAAGGCCATCAGCGCCAACAATACTGATTTGCCCGCGCCGGTCGGCCCGACGATCAATGTGTGGCCAACATCGCCGACATGCAGGGAGAGCCGGAACGGGGTCGAGCCCTCAGTCTGCCCAAAGAGGAGCGTCGGGGCCGCGAAGTGGTCATCTTGTGCGGGACCCGCCCAGACGGCAGACAGCGGGATCATATGGGCAAGATTGAGTGTCGAGACTGGGGGTTGGCGGACATTGGCGTAGACATGGCCGGGGAGAGATCCGAGCCATGCTTCGACCGCATTGGTGGTCTCGGTTATGCAGGTGAAATCGCGGCCCTGGATAACCTTCTCGACAAGTCGCAGCTTTTCGTCGGCGATGCGTGGCTCGGCGTCCCAGACCGTCACGGTCGCGGTGACATAGGCTTCGCCGATTAGATCAGAGCCGAGTTCCTGCAGGGCGGCATCAGCATCCATCGCCTTGTTGTGGGCATCGGTATCGAGAAGCGCCGAGGTCTCGTTGGTCATGATCTCCTTAAGGATGGCTGCGATGGATTTGCGCTTGGCAAACCATTGTCGCCGGATCTTCCCGAGGAGCCGCGTGGCGTCGGTCTTGTCGAGCATGATCGCTCGCGTTGACCAGCGATAGGGGAATGCCAGCCGGTTGAGGTCGTCGAGAATGCCGGGTGTGGTCGCGCTCGGGAAACCGGTGATCGTGAGGATGCGCAGATGTGCGTTCCCCAGCATCGGCTCAAGCCCTGCTGTCAGGGGTTCGTCGGCGAGCAACGCGTCGAGATGCATGGGCACTTCCGGCACGCGCACGCGCTGCACTTTCGTCGAGATCGTTGCATGCAGGTAGGTCAGAGTATCGGCGTCATCGAGCCAGACACACTCCGGCATGAACCCTTCAACGAGCTGCAAGACGCGGTCAGTGCGATCGACAAAGCCCGCCAGCGTCTCGCGGGCGTTGGCTCCGCTCTCACGATCGCGTCCTTCGTATAAAAACCGTTCCGCGCGCGCGGCCTCTTCAGCCGGCGGCAGATACAGTAGCGTCAGGAAATACCGCGACTCGTAATGCGCGCCTTCCTCTTCGAACTGCGCCTTGCGCTCCGCATCGACCAAAGCCGACGTCGCATCGGGAAACTGGCTGTCGGGATAGGAGAGGGCGGGCACGCGCTGCGCTTCGACAAAGACTGCCCAGCCAGAGCCGAGCCGTCGCAGTGCGTTGTTGATCCGGCCCGCGACGGCGACCAATTCGGCCGGCACTGCACTGTCAAGGTCGGGACCGCGAAACCGCGCGGTACGCTGGAAAGACCCGTCCTTGTTCAAGATCACGCCCGCGCCGACAAGCGCCGCCCAGGGCAGAAAATCGGCCAGATGCGAGGATTTGCGACGATATTCGGTGAGGCTCATCATGGCTCACACTCCGAGATGGCCGGGAATGCGCAGATGACGGCGCACCACGTCGACAAAGAGCGGATCGC
>JBAQZZ010000105.1:0-12125 GCA_049791475.1 Flavobacteriaceae bacterium
TATGTTAAAAATAAATAATTTACACGCAAGTGTTGAAGATAAAGCTATTTTAAGAGGCGTAAACCTTGAAGTAAAACCAGGTGAAGTACATGCTATAATGGGGCCAAACGGTTCTGGAAAAAGCACATTAGCTTCGGTTGTTGCAGGAAAGGAAGAATATGAAGTTACTGAAGGTAATGTCCTTTTTAATGGCGAAGATATTGAAGAATTAGCTGCAGAAGAGCGCGCTCATAAAGGTATATTTTTATCTTTTCAGTATCCGGTTGAAATTCCCGGAGTAAGTGTAACCAACTTCATGAAAACCGCAATTAACTCATCTCGTAAAGCAAGAGGTTTAGAAGATATGCCTGCAAAAGACATGCTGAAATTGATTCGTGAAAAATCTGAGTTATTAGAAATTGACCGTAAATTTTTATCGCGTTCTTTAAACGAAGGGTTTTCTGGTGGTGAAAAAAAACGTAACGAAATTTTTCAAATGGCGATGCTCGAACCAAAATTAGCCATACTTGATGAAACGGATTCTGGTCTTGATATTGACGCACTTCGTATTGTAGCAAATGGCGTTAATAAATTAAAAAGTAAAGACAACGCTGTTGTAGTTATTACACATTACCAACGTTTGTTAGATTACATTGTTCCAGATTTTGTGCATGTATTATACAATGGGCGCATTGTAAAAACTGGTGGCAAGGAACTAGCACATGAGCTTGAAGAAAAAGGTTACGATTGGATTAAAGAAGAAGTGAACGCTTAAAAAAGTTCGCAGTATTCAGTAGGCAGTCGCTTACTCAATTTCTGATTACTCGTACTATTTGTATAATAAGAAAACAGTTATAAACTTAAACAGCTTAAGTAACGTTTTTACTGCTTACTGAATACTTTAAAAAAATGGAATTAAAAGAAAAATTAGTATCCTCATTTTTAGCATTTGAAAACAGTGTTGATGTAGACACGTATGTTCACGATGTTAGATCTGAAGCTATAAAAATATTTGAAGACCAAGGCTTCCCAACAAAAAAGGAAGAAGCTTGGAAATACACATCTTTAAATAGAATTTTAAAAGAAGATTATAGCGTATTCCCAAAACTAGAAAACGCTATAGAATATCGCGATGTAAAAAAATATTTAATTCATGATATAGACGCTTACAAAGTTGTTTTTATTGATGGTAAATATTCTTCACACTTATCGCAAACTACGCACGAGGGTATTGATGTTTGCTTAATGTCATCAGCATTATCAAAACCTAAATACCGTTTAGTTATTGAAAATTATTTTAACAAAGCAGCTACAAAAGATAGTTTAACATCTTTAAATACTGCATTTTCAAGTGAAGGCGCCTACATTCATATTCCAAAAAATAGGCTGGTTGAAAAACCTATCCAAATTATTCATTTTTCAACAGGGAACGAATCTGCAACCATGTTGCAACCACGAAATTTAATTGTGGTTGATGAGAATTCGCATGTTCAAATCATAGAGCGTCATCAAAGTTTAAGCAATAATGCTGTTTTAACAAATAGTGTGACAGAAATTTTTACAAACAAGCGCGCTATTGTTGATTATTATAAAATCCAGAATGATAATCTAAATGCGTCTTTAATAGATAATACCTTCATTAAACAGAAACAAGAAAGTGTAGCATCTGTTCACACCTTTGCTTTCGGCGGTAAATTAGTACGCAATAATTTAAATTTTTATCAAGTAGGCGAACGCATCGATTCTATATTAAAAGGCATTACCATTATTGGAGATAAACAACATGTTGACCACAATACCTTGGTACATCATATTGAGCCAAATTGCGAGAGTCATCAAGATTATAAAGGTATTTTTGATGAAAATTCTACAGGTGTTTTTAATGGTAAAATTATTGTTGAAAAAGAAGCTCAAAAAACCAATGCATTTCAAGCTAATAATAATATTTTAATTAGCGACAAAGCGACTATTAACACCAAACCACAACTTGAAATTTTTGCAGATGATGTAAAATGTTCTCACGGTTGTACTATTGGCCAGTTAGATGATAGCGCCTTATTTTACATGCAATCACGCGGTATTCCTAAAAAAGAAGCCAAAGCACTTTTAATGTATGCGTTTAGTAATAACGTTTTAAGTTCAGTTAAAATTCCTGAAATAAAAGAACGAATTACTAAAATTATTGCAAACAAATTAGGTGTTAATTTAGGCTTTAATTTATAAAATTATTTGAAGCTAATTCCCGCTATCTGCTCTATCTTTTTTGCCTTTAATGGCAAAAAAGGTTAAGACTATAAAATAGTCGAACGGCTAATATCGGGGCTAGACATAAAAACTATGTTCAAGGTAAACGACATCCGAAAAGACTTTCCCATACTTTCCAGAAAAGTAAATGGCAAACCGTTAGTGTATTTAGATAATGCTGCAACATCGCAAACGCCAAAACAAGTTATTGATGTTATAGTAGATTATTATTCAAATTACAATGCCAATATTCATCGTGGTGTACATACGTTAAGTCAAGAAGCCACCGATTTATACGAACAAGCACGACAAAAAATACAAACCCATTTTAACGCAAAGTTTTCACACGAAATTATATTTACTTCGGGTACTACGCATAGTATAAATTTGGTTGCCAACGGTTTTTCAGCATTACTAAAAAAAGGTGACGACATTATAGTTTCTGCTTTAGAACACCATTCCAATATCGTGCCTTGGCAAATGTTATGCGAACGCACGGGCGCTTCGTTAAAAGTTATTCCAATGAATGAAACTGGCGAATTGGTAATGGCTGAATTTAATAAATTGCTTTCAAAAAATACGAAACTCGTTTTTGTAAATCATATTTCAAATGCTTTAGGAACTATAAATCCTATTAAAGAAATTATTAAAAAATCACACCAAGTTGGAGCTGCAGTATTAATTGACGGTGCACAATCTTGTCCGCATATAAAACCTGACGTTCAAAAATTAGATGTCGATTTTTACGTGACTTCAGCACATAAAATTTGTGGACCAACGGGTGTTGGGATGCTTTACGGAAAAGAAGAATGGCTTAAAAAATTACCACCCTATCAAGGTGGTGGTGAAATGATTGCCGAGGTTACTTTTGAGAAAACAACGTATGCCGATTTACCTCATAAATTTGAAGCAGGAACGCCAAACATTTGTGGAGGTATTGCTTTTGGAGCGGCTCTAGATTATATGAATGCTGTGGGTTTTGATAATATTGCGACTTACGAAAATGAATTATTAGAATACGCAACCAAAAAACTTTTAGAGATTGATGGCTTAAAAATTTATGGTACTTCCAAACATAAAACATCAGTAATCTCATTCAATTTAGAAGGTGTTCACCCCTATGATGTGGGTACAATTTTAGATAAATTAGGTGTTGCTGTTCGTACAGGCCACCATTGCGCGCAACCTATAATGGATTATTTTAAAATTCCTGGAACTGTTCGTGCTTCTTTTTCATTCTACAATACAAAAGAAGAAATTGATATTTTGGTTGAAGGTGTTAAGAAAGCAAAAATGATGCTGTCTTAAATTTAAGTTTGGCTTGTTTTTTGTACTTTACTTTCTAAATTAAAACACATAAGTTTATGAAATATTTTCTAATGTTTTTCAGCATAATTGTATTACGATGCTGCTGGGGATCAACAGATTATCAATTAATACAAATACAACAAAATGATGATACTATTTTGAAAGTACTTGACGGAACTTATGAAATAAACATTTTAAATGGAGAAGACGTTTCATCTAATAAACTCACTATTATTTTTAACGACAGCACGAAACAAGTTTCTGGTTTTTCAGGATGTAATCGGTTTTTTGGGTCGTATACATTAAATAATTTTTCATTAAAATTTAGTGCATTAGGTGCTACTAAAATGTTATGTCAAGAAGATGCTAATAAAATAGAAACTAACTTGTTTAAAGCGATTGGAAAAGCCAATTTAGTATTGTTTACTAAAAACGGATTTTCATTTTATAATAAAAAGAAACTAATCTTATCTGCTTCCGAAGAAATGTCTTATGACTCATTAAAAATAGAATATTCTACAACATCAATGAACGCATACAGGCAAATCATCTTAAGTAAAGAAACAGTTTCTAAACTCCAGAAAAGAGGCAGTAAGCCAACCACCAAAGTTTGTCAAAAAGAAGATTGGGACAAAATTACGAAGGCAATTAAACCTATTGACATGAATACAATTTCATTATTAGAAGCGCCAAGTAAGGCTTTTCTATTTGATGGTGCTGCTATGGCGCATTTAAAAATTTCATATAAAGATTCTATATATGAATCACCGCCTTTTGATCATGGTAACCCTCCAAAAGACATAGAAAAACTTGTTAAAGAAATCTTATCAATTTCAGAAATCATTGAATAGCAATGTTTCTTGTCGTATTTTTGCATAAAATAGAGCAAATGAGTATTGAAGACATACAAAACGAAATAATAGACGAATTCTCAATGTTTGAAGATTGGGAAGAACGCTATCAATATATGATTGATTTAGGGAAAGATTTACCCTTAATTAACGACCAATACAAAACTGATAGTAATATTATAAAAGGTTGCCAAAGTAAAGTTTGGGTGCACGCCGAAATGAAAGCTGATAAAATAGAATTTACTGCTGATAGTGATGCGATTATTACTAAAGGTATTATAGCTATTTTAATACGTGCATTTTCAAATCAACACCCAAAAGATATTATTGAAGCAAACACTGATTTTATAGACAAAATTGGTTTAAAAGAACATTTATCGCCAACACGAGCTAACGGTTTAGTAAGTATGGTGAAGCAGCTTAAAATGTATGCCGTTGCATACCAAACACAATTGAAATAGTTTAGTTGTTTGTTGTTTAGTCGTTTATATAAAAGTGACTCTAAACAGATAAACAAATAAACGTATAAACTATAAAAAAAATGAGCGACACAACAATAGACACCACCGAATTAGGTGAAAAAATAGTAAACGTACTTAAAACGATTTATGACCCCGAAATACCCGTAGATATTTACGAACTTGGATTAATTTACGATGTATTTGTAAATGAAGATTACGAAGTTAAAATATTAATGACGTTGACCACACCCAACTGCCCAGTAGCTGAAACTTTACCTTTGGAGGTTGAAGAAAAAGTAAAATCTTTAAATGCCGTAAAAGATGCGGAAGTAGAAATCACTTTTGATCCGCCTTGGACTCAAGATTTAATGAGCGAAGAAGCGAAGTTGGAATTGGGGATGCTTTAATTAAAAAAATGAGTGGAGAACATTATAAAACTCAAAAATCTGTTAATGAATACATCCATTTAGCAAAAGGATTTAATGGAAGCGAACTGATTGATAAACTTAAAAACGTTTTACAACAACATTCAATAGTATTAGAAATAGGTTCAGGACCAGGAACAGATTGGAGTATTCTTAATAGGTTTTATAAAGTCGTTGGTTCAGATTTTTCCTTAGAGTTTTTAAATCATCTAAGATATAAGTACCCAACTGGAGAATTCCTTAATTTGGATGCAGTTACTTTAAAAACAGAACAAAAATTTGATGGTATTTATTCAAACAAAGTCTTGCATCATTTAAAAGACAAGGAATTAATTGAATCCATTAAAAATCAACACAAAACTTTAAATGATGGCGGCATAATTTGTCATTCATTTTGGAAAGGCGAAGATTCAGAAATTTTTAAAGGTCTTTTTGTAAATTATCATGATAAATCCAGCCTTAGAAAGTTTTATGAAGCTGGTTTTGATATTTTAACATTAGATACATACAAAGAATTTGAAGATGGAGATTCTCTTTTATTAATTGGAAAGAAAAAATAATATGCCAGACGAAATCATAAATCGCGTTGCGAATAGCAAATTAATCACCTTAAACCTTGAGGATTATTACCCTAAAGGCAATCGTGTTTTATTTGATATTAAAGATTGGTTATTTGAAGGTTTTGTTCTCCGCGAAAAAGATTTTAGAACCCAAGTTTCAGAACACGATTGGAGCAAATACCAAGACAATTATATAGCGCTAACATGCAGTAGTGATGCTATTATTCCAGGTTGGGCGTATATGCTTTTAAGTATTCAATTAGAACCTTTCGCAAAAAAAGTAATTATTGGTAACCTTGAAAATTTAGAAACATCCATTTACCAAGATGTTTTAAACAACCTAAATGTTTCTGAATTTACAGATAAACCTATTATTATAAAAGGGTGTTCTAAAAAACCTGTGCCTCCAAATGCCTATATTATGCTTGCAACAAAGCTTAAACCAGTTGCAAAATCTATAATGTATGGTGAAGCTTGCTCTTCAGTGCCGCTCTTCAAAAAGAAATAAATCTTAATATTTACTGTGACTAAATTCTAAAAGAGGGTCTTAAACGTGATTACTTAATAAACATGAAATCAAATTATGATTAACAAATGTTAATTATATTTGCATCTTAAAAAAATTCTATAAAAATGAAAAAATTATCATTATTATTTATGCTTTTAATAGGCATTACTTCTTTAAACGCTCAAACTAAAGAAGAATTACAAACTCAAAAAGCTGAAAAACAAGCTGAAGCTGACAAATTTCAAGGAGAAGCTAATGCGCTACAAGCTCAAATAGATGCACTTCCAGGTTGGAGAAAAGGTGCTTTTGGTACTATTGGTGGAAGTTTATCTAATTTTAACAACTGGTATTCTCAAGGTGCGCCAAACAACTCATCTGGTAATATTGGCTTTACAGTAAATGCTTTTGCTAATTTAATAGAGGACAAATTCTTCTGGAGAAATTCATTAAACACCAATCTAAACTGGGTGAAATTAGATAATAAAGACATCGCTACTGATGATGATAGTTTTAATCCAACTACAGATGTTTTTAATATTTCATCATTGTATGGTAGAAACATTACTAAAACATTAGCTGCTTCTGGATTAATGGAATACAGAACTACTTTATTAGACAACTTTAACGACCCTGGATATTTAGATATTGGTGTTGGTGCAACATGGACACCAATTGACGACTTAATAGTTGTAATACACCCATTAAACTACAACTTTGTATTTAGCGATAATGATGCTGTTTTTGAGTCATCTTTAGGTGCTAAAATTGTTGCAGATTATACAAGACAAATTGGTGCTATTAATTTTAAAACAAACTTCTCTACGTTCCAAAGTTACAAATCTGGTGATTTATCAAACTTCACTTGGACGAACTCTTTTGGATACACGTTATGGAAAATGATTGGTGTTGGTGTTGATTTTGGTTTAAGAAGCAACAAACAAGAAGCGCTTAATTATGCTTTAGCTCAAACTCCTGCTACTGCAACTTCTTTTGATGATGTTGATAATGATTTACAAACCTACTATACACTCGGTTTAAGCTATAAATTTTAATTAAAACAATTAAGTTTTTATAAAAAAATGTGCTTCAAATTGAAGCACATTTTTTTTATTAATCATTTTTAAAATTCTTAGCTTTTTTCTTTTTTTTGAATAACCTTTTTAAAAAGCCATCTCGCTTTTCGGATTCGCAATTTAAATCATTTAACACTTCTGTTGAAGGGTTCTCAAATTTGGCTTTCGTTAAATAATTAAAAGTATTATCTGCATTAAGTTTTTGATAAAATTTGGCAAAAATTGGCAATGCTGAATTTGCGCCTTGACCCAAACCTGTTGTTTTAAAACCAATAGCGTGGTTATCATTTCCAACCCATGTAACAGTAACTAAATTAGGCGTTAACCCAACAAACCATCCATCTTTATTGTCTTGTGTGGTACCTGTTTTTCCCGCAATATCATTTGTAAGTTTATAAGTTGTTCTCAATCTTGAAGCTGTACCAGTATTAACTGTAGATTTCATAATTTGTAACATCACCTGTCTGGTGTAATCGTTAAATGCTTCATCTTTTTGTATTTGAGGTTCAAATGATGCAATTATATTACCGTTTTTATCTTCAATTTTGGTAATACAAAAAGGTTTTACGGCACGCCCATTATTAAGATAACTTGCATAAGCACCTGTTAATTCTTTCAAATTTATTTCAGCAACACCCAAGGCTAATGATGGTTCATTTGGTAATTTTTTAGAGATTCCCATTTTTTTAACCTGTTCTAAAACTTTAGGAATACCAACTTCATTTAAAACTTTTACTGCAATCGTATTTATAGAATTACTTAATGCGTTCTCTAAATTGTAATTTATATAAGGGTCTTGGTCTTTACTGCCAGAATTACTTGGTGTCCAATCTTCATAATTTTTATATGTGACTTCAGCTAGAGAAAAATAAGTACACGGATTCATACCATTTTCAATAGCCGCTGTATATACAAAAGGCTTAAATGTAGAACCTACTTGTCGTTCACTTTGCGATACATGATCGTATTTAAAATACCTATAATCAATACCGCCAATATAGGTTCTTACCGCTCCTGTTTTAGGTTCAACTGCCAACATACCTGTATTTAAAAATTTCAGATAATGTTGCAAACTATCAATGGTAGATATGTTTTTAATGGTGTCGCCCTTCCAGGTAAATATGTTTGTGTTGTATTTTACTGAAAGTGAGTCTTTAATCTGTTTATCTGTTAACCCTTGTGATTTATAAACTTTGTATTTATTCAATTTTTTAATAGCTGCTTCAAGTATTAGTCCATTAGCTTTCCATGGTGTTTGCTTTCCGTAAGATGCTTCAAAATCGTTCTGCAATTTTGTGAGGTGTTCTTTCATGGCAATTTCTGCCAATTTTTGCATGTTATAATCTAAAGTGCTGTGTATAACTAATCCATCTTTATATAAATCATAAGATTTATTTTGATTCTTATTTATAGAGTCTAATATAATTGTCAATTCTTTTTTTACTTGTTCTCTAAAATAGGGCGCTATTCCAACGTCATGATTAAAGGAATTATAATCTAAAACCAAGTCTTGATTTGTATAAAACTCCAACGAATCTTGAGCTAAATACACATACTTCACCATTTGATTTAATACCGCATCACGTCTATCCTTGCTGCGTTGTAAATGCAATCTTGGGTTATAATAATTATTTGCTTTTAATGTGCCAACCAAGGCAGCAGCTTCAACTTTAGTTAATGACGACGTCGTTTTATTAAAAAATTTCTGAGCTGCACTTTCAATACCATAAGTATTATCTGAAAAAGGAACAGTGTTAAAATAAAGTGTTAAAATTTCATTTTTTGAATAAATTTCTTCAATTCGTTTAGCAATAATTGCCTCTTTAAACTTGTTGATTAGTATCCCAAAAACAGGATGATTTTTTCGCCCAAATAAGTTTTTAGCTAATTGAAGTGTGATAGTACTTCCTCCACCAGCAGATTTATCTTGTAGAATAATATTTTTTAAAAATACACGAGCTAAACTTACATTATCAATCCCATCATGTTCATAAAATCGAGCATCTTCAGTAGCTATTAAGGCATTTATTAGATGTTTAGGAAATTTATCGAAAGTAAGTGGCTGCCTATCATAAATATAATATTTACCTATTAAAACACCTTCTTTATCTAAAACCTCAGTGGCTTGTTCTTGATTTATAGAACTTAAGTCTTCAGTTGTTGGAAGCTTGCCAAAGAAGCCGAAATAAATACTAAAATAAAGGCCAACAAAAAAAACAATAACGCCCGAGACAGAAATTAAACTCAATTTTACCCATCGTTTCTTCCATATTTTTGATAACCAAAGGGAAATTGCTGTTTTCTTAAATGCTTCCAATTTATTCATTTTCTTCATAATCTGGATACAGAAAATGATTGTAAGGGAAACGTGTTACGTGAATTTCGCGAACCTCATCGTAAACACGCTTTTTAAATTCTTTTAAATTCTCTTTGTTTAAAGCTGATATAAACAAGGCGTTATTACCAACTTTGCTCATCCAAGTACTTTTCCATTCTTCAAGAGAATAATGTCTTTCGGTACGCTCGGTTTCTAAATCGTCATCGTCTAAAGGCTCAGCTTCATACGCGTCAATTTTATTAAACACCATAATTGTAGGCTTATCACCACTTTTAATTTCACCTAAAACTTTTTCTACGGAAGCAATGTGCTCTTCAAAATTTGGATGCGAAATATCTACCACGTGAAGTAATAAATCGGCTTCTCTAACTTCGTCAAGTGTGCTTTTAAAACTATCGACTAATTGCGTTGGCAGCTTTCTAATAAAACCAACGGTATCACTTAGTAAAAAAGGTAAGTTTTGAATAACTACTTTTCTAACCGTAGTGTCAAGCGTTGCAAACAGTTTGTTTTCAGCAAAAACATCGCTTTTACTAATCACGTTCATTAAAGTCGATTTCCCTACATTAGTATAACCAACCAAAGCTACACGAACCATTTTACCGCGGTTACCGCGTTGCACAGCCATTTGCTTATCTATTGTTTTTATACGATCCTTTAAAAGTGAAATTTTATCGCGTACAATACGTCTATCTGTTTCTATTTCGGTTTCACCAGGTCCGCGCATACCTATTCCACCTTTTTGGCGTTCAAGGTGTGTCCACATTCCTCTTAATCGCGGCAGTAAATATTCGCATTGTGCCAATTCTACTTGTGTTCTCGCATAACTAGTTTGGGCGCGTTGTGCAAAAATATCTAGGATTAGGTTTGTTCTATCTAATACTTTAACATTAAGTATTTTACTAATATTACGTTCTTGTGCCGCAGAAAGTTCATCATCAAAAATAGCCGTACCCACATCATTATCTTCAATAAATTGGCGTACTTCATCTATTTTACCTGTTCCAATAAACGTTTTTGGATTTGGCATATCCATTTTTTGGGTGAAACGTTTCACCGCAAATCCTCCTGCGGTAAAGGTTAAAAACTCCAACTCATCTAAATATTCTTTAGATTTTTCTTCGTCTTGATCTTTTGTTATAACGCCTATTAAAACTGCTTTTTCTACAGCAACATCTCTATTTTCTATCATGCTACAAAGTTAATCATTTGCTACTTATATTTTTTAACCTATTTTTGGTTTTATGACCGAGACTTTTGAAGACATTCCCGTACGGGACGATATGCAAGCCGTGGCCTTTTACAATCTTGAAAATTTATTTGATTTAGTTGACGACCAGCACACCAACGATAACGATTTTTTACCAACATCCGTAAAAAAATGGACGCCTAAACGTTATGACAATAAACTTAGAAAATTAGGCTTTGCTATTTCTAATATAGGCAGAAGAGAAACTGGAAAACACCCAGCACTTGTTGGTTTAGCAGAAATAGAAAATGCTAAAGTTATTGAAGATTTAATAGCCTCAAAACATTTAGAACATTGTAATTACGGCTATGTGCATTATGATTCATTAGATGAACGCGGTATTGATGTGGCGTTAATTTATGATAAAAATGCTTTTAAGGCTTTACACTCTGAAACATATACCATTAAACTAACAGACGATGATGGTTCGCCTGATTATACCAGAGATATTTTATTAGTTACAGGCTTGCTCGATAATGAAAAAATACATGTTATTGTAAATCATTGGTCGTCGAGACGGGAAGGTGAAAAGGAAACCGAACATAAACGTATGACGTCTTCAAATAAAGTAGGTGAAGTTATTACGTCTTTACGATTAGAAAACGAGGATGCAAAAATTATCGTGATTGGCGATTTTAATGATGACCCGCATAGTAATAGTATTAAACAACTTGTAGAAAGTCATAACTTATTTAATCCTATGGAAACGCTACGTTCTTACAATAGAGGGACGACAAAACATAACTACCAATGGAATTTATTCGACCAGATTTTAATCTCAGGTAATTTTTTCAAGACTTCAGAAGATTTATTTGAATACTTTTCTGCTAATATTTTTGATGAAGATTTTTTAAAACTCTTTAACGGAAAATATAAAGGCACACCGTTTAGAACATACGTTGGCAAAAAATACAAAGGGGGTTATAGCGATCATTTTCCTGTGTATGCTATTTTTAAAAAGTAGTTTTTAACCTGATTTCTATGACATCTAAAACATAATGCACTGATTTTTAATCAAAAACATTTGTTTTTATATCCTGCAAGGTGGGATGTCAAATTTGAAGTATCTAAAATTTGAAATTTCGTTCTCTTTTTTATCTTCAATAATGAATTTAAAAATGACCTAAAG
>JBAQZZ010000106.1:0-30605 GCA_049791475.1 Flavobacteriaceae bacterium
GTAGTTCCTGACTCAAAAGTTATATCAAATGTTTGACTCATCGGCGTGATTTGTACTGTAAAATTGATATTGTAAGTATTGGTGGTTGTTCCGTCTTGTGCAGTTACTAAAACGGATGTTGTTCCTGGAAGTGATGTAGCATTCGTAACATCAGACGATGCTGGTGATGCTTGCGATGTAGTAGCTGCAACCGTAGGAACAACAGTTGTACCTTGTGGTAATTCTACGTTGTAGTTTAAAGTATTTGATGAGAATCCAGAGACTGTAGCACCGTTAACTGTAAGGTTGCTTAAAGTTGCATCCGTTAATGGATCAACAGCCTCGTAAATCTCAAATTCCCATAAACTGTATCCATAAACGGTACCTCTAACGGTTCCATACATTCTTACATATCTACCCGTTTCACTCACTGAAAGAACGTCAATTCCACCATCTCCAGTGGTGGTAGTATAAGCAGTTGCAAAGGTAGCAAAAGTAGCATCATCGGTGATTTGTATTTCGTAAGAACTTGCAAATGCACCTTCCCAATTCAATACAACCTGACCAATATCATAACTCGCTCCCAAATCAATAGTTATCCATTGTGGGTCTGAAAAATCAGTTTCCCAACGTGTGTTTGCATTTCCGTCAATGGCATTACTTGCAGGTTGATTTTCGTTTGACCCTGTTGCTGTACCACTAAGGGCAAGGTTCTGGGATTGCCCAAATGTAAAAACCATAAGCGCAATTAAAAAAGTAATTTTTTTCATAAAGTTTAGTTTAAATTAGTTTATAATATTCATACCAATTTTAATGTTTTTTATTTAAAATTCTTCAAAAACGCCATTACAAAAACACACCAATTAGTATTTTTTAATACTACAAAAACACATCTAAAAATTAATTAAAATACTTATTTTAAGGGTTTTAAATGATTAATCAAGGAAAACTATTACATTAAAAAAATACTACATTCACGAAAAACCATAACTTAGCATTATTACAACGTTTTAAAATATTCTTTGACTATAATCTTTTTTATTCAATCAACTATTCATTATCCATGAATTTTAGTAAATTAAATCTTATCATATTTTTTCTTGTAATAGGCACTACCTTAACAAGCGCCCAAAAAAATGTAATAGGTATACCTAGTATTAAAAATTATGATAAAAGTGAATATAGAAGTGGTACACAAAATTGGGATATAGATCAAGACAAAAATGGGAACGTTTATTCTGCGAATCAAAACGGCCTTTTACAATTCGACGGTTTAACTTGGCGTGTTTATAAAGTTGCCGATTGTTTAGACCTTCGCTCGGTTAGAGTTGATGACAATACAGGTAGAATATATGTTGGTGGTTACAGCGAATTCGGATATTTTGAAAGTGGTAAAAACGGGGATTTAATTTATACATCATTATCAGATTTAGTTACAGATTCAGATTTTGTAGTTTCAGATTTCACATGGAAAATTCATATTTATAAAGACGAACTAATTTTTCAGTCATTTTCTGGAGCCTATATTTATAAAAACAATAAAATCAGCTCGTTAAAAGCCCCTAATCGTTTTCAGTTTTCATTTATCGTTGAAAACAGGTTATACTTTCAAGATGTTAAAGACGGAATTTTAGAATATAAAAATGGTTTTTTAATTCCTTTAAAGGGTACTAATGCTTTAAATGATTCCGAAATCTGGGGCATGTTTTCTATGCCAAATCAAAAATTTCTTATAGCTACGTTAGACAAGGGACTCTTTATCTACGAGGATGAAAAAATTACTACTTGGAATACAGAAGCAAACACATTTATAAAACAAAATGGCTCGTTAGGCGGTGTTTTACTTGATAATAATACATATGTATTAAATTCTGTGTTAAGTGGTATGATAGTTTGCGATTTAAATGGGAAGATTATTCAGCACATAGATACTAATAAAGGGTTACAAAATAATACGATACTTAAATCATTTATAGATGATAAAAATGATCTTTGGTTGGGTTTAGACAATGGTATTACATTTGTAAATATAAGCTCGCCGTTTACTTTTTTTGATTCTAGCTATAACTTAAGTACGGTTTATGCATCGGTGATTTATAAAGGTATTTTGTATACAGCCACAAATCAAGGTATTTTTTATCATGAACTAAATAGCTCATTTCTAGATAATACTTTTACTAAATTAAAAGGAATCACAGCACAATCATGGAACATTCAAGTTATTGCCAATGAACTTATTTGCTCCAACAATAACGGTGCTTTTATAATAAAAGGGAAGCAGGTTGTAAAAAAAATAGATGATAAAGGTTATTATGTATTTAAAAAAGTCCCCTCTAACCCTAATTTTATAATTGGATCAAGTTATTATGGGTTTAGTTTGTTTGAAAAAACAAAAAGTGGGTTAAAGTTTAAATGTAATATTGAGGGTTTTAAAAATTCATCCATTTTTTTTGAATTAGATGATACCTTTTTGTGGTTAATGAGAGATGGAATTGTTTATAAAACGACACTAGATAAAGATTATAAAAAATTCACTTCTGTCGAAAAAATTTCACAATTAAACACTACAAAAAACAACATCAACAGTTTACAAAAAATAAATGGTAAGGTTACTTTTGAAAGCAACAATAAATTTTATACTTACAATAAAGAAAAAAATCAGTTTAATGAAGAACTGGGTTTGAGTAATTTATTTAATACGTTCCCTCCAATAAACTATGTTAAAGAAGATACTTATGGAAACTTATGGTATACGACTGGAGAAACTCTTGGAGTCTATTTAAAAGATAGCCACGGAAATTATAAAAATTCTCAAGCCATATTTTCAAATTTAACGGGTAATCTTGTTAATAATTTTCTAAGCATAAACGCTTCTGATCCTAAAACTTTTTTTATCGGAACTGCTAATGGTTTAGCCAAGTATAATTCGGAATTTGATAATAATTTTGAAACCAAACCAAAAGTATATTTTAGAAGTTTCATTTATGCTCAAGACACGATAATCCTCGGGAATCCCTTTGAAAAAAAGCGTGATTATACAATGCCTTATACTCAAAACAATGTGCAGTTTACTTTTTCATCTCCTGAATTTGAAAATTCACAAAACTTAACATTCGCCTACATGCTAGAATCTTTTGATAGCAAATGGAGTAATTGGTCTAGCGCTTCTGTAAAAGAATATACCAACCTAAGTGAAGGTAATTATATTATGAAAGTGAAGGCTAGGAATAGCTATGGTGCAGCATCTGATATGAGTACTTTAAATTTTACTGTAAACTCACCTTGGTATAGGCATTACCTTGCTTATATTTCTTATGTATTGCTTTTAGCTTTGGCAATTCGAATTATCTATGTCATGGTAAAAATCAGATATAGAAAAAGAGAATACTACAAAACCATAGAGCAACGAAAAACTTATTTAGAAAAGGAATCGAAAATTAGGAAAAAGCAATATGATTTAGAAAAGCAAATTGAAAAATTAAATAAAGACAAACTCCGAACAAAACTGAGGGCAAAAGACAAAGAACTTGTAAATAACTCACTACAAGTGGTTAAGAAAAATAAAATATTGAATAGTATTTTAGAAAAGCTTAAAAATATGGAGGAGAGTTCATTCAATGAAGCAAATAAAATTCAATTCAACGCATTGAAAAAAAATATTGTAAAAGAAATTAAATCAGATAATAACTGGAAAGAATTAGAAAAACATATTAAAAATGTTCATTATGATTTTTTAAAACGTTTAAAAGAAAAATGCCCAACCATAACTCCTAGAGAACTCGATTTATCCACCTTTTTATTAATTAATATGTCATCAAAAGAAATATCAGAAGTTATGAATATTTCAATAAAGGGTGTAGACGTTTCTCGATATCGGTTACGAAAAAAATTAGGCTTAAATAGAGACCAAAATTTAACAGGATACTTATTGAGTATATAAAGCATTTATTAATTTTGTTAATTAAAGTTGCTAATAATATTTATGTTAAGTTTTTTTAATCAAATCATAGTAAAAGTTTTAGAGGTAGACGTTCCGCGAAAGCGTATTCAGTTAAAGCTGCATAAGTAGATGTTGAAAATAGCATATCATTCTATTTATAAACATCCATTACCAGAAGGCCATCGTTTTCCGATGCTTAAATATGAGCTGTTACCGCAACAACTTTTACATGAAGGGACTTGTACTGTAAATAATTTTTTTGAACCTACAATTCCAGAAGATTCAGATATTTTAAGAGTACATACTAAAGCATATTATCAAGATTTAAGAAATTTAACGCTTGATGCCAGAGCCGCTAGAAAAATAGGGTTTCCATTAAGCGAAGAATTAGTAAAGCGTGAAGTTATTATTGCAGATGGCACACTAAAAGCAAGTGAATTTGCATTAAAATATGGCGTTGCTATGAACATAGCTGGAGGCACACACCACGCCTATTCTAATAGAGGGGAAGCCTTTTGTTTACTAAACGATCAAGCCATTGGTTCACGTTATTTGTTACACAAAAATTTAGCTAAAAAAATACTGATAGTAGATTTAGACGTGCATCAGGGTAATGGAACTGCTAAAATTTTTCAAAATGATCTTAATGTATATACATTTTCCATGCACGGAAAAGGCAATTATCCCTTTAAAAAAGAAGAAAGTAATTTGGATATTGCTCTTGAAAATGATACTAACGACGAAACTTATCTACGAATTTTAAAGGAAACCTTACCTAAATTAATTCAAAATCAGAAACCAGATTTTATCTATTATTTGTGTGGTGTTGATGTAGTTGCTTCAGATAAACTGGGGAAACTAGGAATGACACTTGAAGGTTGTAAAGAGCGCGACCGTTTTGTGTTGCAAACTTGTAAAAACCATAAATTACCAGTAATGTGTTCTATGGGTGGTGGTTATTCGCCGGACATTAAAATTATTATTGAAGCGCATGCAAACACGTTTCGACTGGCACAGGAGATTTTCTTTTAATTTTTACAACATTAGATTGGAGTAATAAACCCCTTGATGATTCATAAAAGTACTATCCTTTTTATTTAAATCTAATGTTTCACCTTTAAAGTTTGTTGCAGGTAAACCGAGTTCTTGGTAAATACAAGCTGTGGCAGAAAAATCCCAGATACTGCCTCCTCCAAGGTCTTTTCTTGGGAGTTTTAAAAAACATGCAGGACCATTTTCTAAAACTAAAATAGCATTCATTACGGCGCCTGCTCCAGAAATTTCTTTAATGTTTTTTAATCCTAAAGCGGCTTTATGTTTGTTAAGTATGTTTTGTATTTCGGCAAAATTTGGTGTGTCTTTTAGTCTTTTATCGGTCACATAAGTTAAATAGTCATTACTATTTTTAATGGTCCATGATTTTTTATTTTTAAAAGCACCGTTTCCTTTTATAGCATGGTATAGTGTTTCGGTACTAGGATTGAATATAACGCCAATTACAGGAGTTCCATCTCTTTTGATTAAAGCAATAGCAACAGAAAACCCAGGCTGTTTATTAATAAATGCGAGTGTGCCATCCAAAGGGTCTACACACCAAAAGAATTCTTTTTTAAATCGGCTTCCATCGTCTTGGGTTTCTTCAGTCAATAAACCAATATCAAACGCTTTACAAGTTGGTAGTAAATGAGATAAAATAATACTTTCGCATTCGCGATCTACTTTTGTTACAACTTGAGAAGCATAGTTAGATCCTACTTCTTTTTCCTCCACCATAATGTTTTCATTCATATATTTCTGAATGATTTTTCCAGCGGAAAGTGCCGCTTCAATGGCAATATTTGCTAAATGATTTAAGTCCATAACTAAAGGTTTTTGATGACTTCAGCTGTGATACGTTCACTATAACTATTAATTTTCCAATGGCCAGGGCTCCAACCTTTTAAAAACCGATGAAAATCTGCCCAAGCCACTCGATATAAAGAGCGCCACTCTTTTTCAAGAGCTTCATTTTTTTTACCAAGCGCTTTGTGTAAAAAAGTAAAGTAAGTGTCTAATAGTTTTGATTCCAAACGTTCACAATCACTTTCATTAAGGCAACTTCCAATAAAATAAGCAATATCTTTCATACCACATCCACCTCCTACATATTGAAAATCTATGCCAGCAACTTGTCCGTTTTCTGAAAAACAAAAGTTTGCTAATTTTGCATCGCCATGAATAAACGTTTTAAAGTTACAGGTATTCAGTTTTTTGTCAATAGCAGCTGCTGCATTTTTCAATGGGTTATCTTGTAAAACTTCTAATTCTTGAGGTCTAGTTTTTAAATGCCAATACGAACCAACGTCCCAAAGTCCAGTAGGAACTTTTCCTAAATAACTCGCATGAAATTTTGCCAACCATTCTAAACAAGCATCTATATCTTTCCAATTTACTTCTTGTTTTCGTAATGGAAAACCTGCGTTATCTAAATCTTCAAGTACGATAAGTGTTTCATCATTTTTACTTTCAGTAGCAAAACACTTTGGCAAACGTGCCATACAATTTTTACTATACAGTTTATACCAAGTGGTTTCTACTTCATAAGATTTTAATTTTCTTTGATGACCAATATCAGTATGCCATCCTCTGGGGTGATTATTAATTCTAGGTAATTGAATATGTTTAACAACAATACTTTCTAAAGGTGCGTTTTCTAAATCTACACGTATAATTTTACCATAACCACTCCATAATTCCTGAATGATTTCTTTTTCAAATAAAGAGGATGCCCCTGTTTTCTGTAAAATAATAGATTTAAAATAATCGTTCATACGATTTCAAAGGTAGTAAATTGTGTTTTTCATTTTAATTGGAATAAAGAATTTTTTGAAACCAACTATCCTCGAGGCATCCCGATAGCTATCGGGACAGCTTCGACATCCCAGCAGGGTTGTTTTCTTTTGGCAATACCTTGTTCACTTGTCAATAATGTTCTAGCCTGGGATTTCAACTGTATTAGGTTGTAATTGCGTTCTATAATACGATTATATTTGGATTTGTGGCAAAGGCTTCTTATCGAACATCCGTTGCAGCTTTGGGCTTGGTATCTGTGGAGTTCTTGCTCAAAACCATTTTTTGTTTTCTTTTTATTTACTTAACGCAACCTTTTAAACTAGTTTGCATCTTAAACCAAAAACTGAAGATGAAAAAGACACTCGCAAAATCATTTTTATTTTTACTTCTTTAATGGCAACACAATGTGAAGATGAATTAGTTTCTAATCAAGATCAAGAATACTAAGCTTTGCTAGATTTTAAACAAACTATTGAGGAGTTAGCTTCTTCATCGGTTTGTAATGAAACTACAGCGTGTAAATACATTGCTTTTGGTAGTAAACCTTGTGGTGGCCCATGGGACTATCTTGTTTATTCTACTTCTATAAATACTGAAAATTTAGAAAATTTGGTTGAAAATTATAATCAACAAGAATCAGATTTTAATACCAAATGAGGTATAGTTTCTGATTGCTCAGTTAACAATCCTCCTATGAGCTTAACTTGTGAAAATAACACCTGTATAGCTAACTACTAAATCTAAGGTTTTGTTTATTTTTGCGATATGCAAAAACTATTGTCATATCCTTTAACTGTTATTTATTATCTATGTTTTTTAATAACCATAGTTATATTTCATCCTATTCAAGCATTTTGTTATCGGGTTTTTGGTTATCCTGCGCTTAAAAAAAGTGTAGATGCTTTGCAGTTTTTTTTAATGCGTTGCATGAATATTTTGGGTACACGATTTACATTCAATAATTCTTTTGATATACCAACAAATCAACCCCTAATTATAGTGGCGAATCATCAAAGTATGTATGATATCTCGCCCATAATTTGGTACATGCGTAAACATCATCCAAAATTTATAAGTAAAATAGAATTGGGTAAAGGCATACCAAGTGTATCGTACAATTTACGCCACGGTGGCTCCGTTTTAATTGATAGAAAAAACCCAAGGCAATCCTTACCTGCCATTATGAAATTTGGCGAATATATTGAAGAAACCAAGCGTGCAGCAGTCATTTTTCCTGAAGGCACACGAAGTGTAAATGGCGAGCCAAAACCATTTCAAACTAAAGGATTGGAAATTTTATTTAAAAAAATCCCGTCAGCCCTAATTGTTCCAATATCAATAAACAATTCTTGGAAAACATTAAAATATGGTAAATTCCCAATGGGATTAGGCACTCATATTACATTTACTGTTCACAAACCTATAAATTTAGCTACCTTTGTAGACAAGAAAGTGCTTTTAAATACTATTGAAAATACTATAAAAGAACATATTCATAATTAAAAATATATAGATGTCCTTAAAGAATGTTAGATTAGAAGTCATGCAGTTTTTGGAAAAAGACGTTGAATCTTTAATTCAAAAATACCTTATTCCAATTGAAAAAATATGGCAACCTACAGATTTTTTACCAAATTCTGAGGGTGATAATTTTTTTGAAGAAGTACGCGAAATACGTGAACTTTCAAAAGAATTACCTTATGATTTTTGGGTAGTTTTAGTAGGTGATATGATTACCGAAGAAGCGCTACCAACCTATGAATCGTGGTTGATGGATGTTGAAGGTGTGGATAATGTTGATAAAGAAAATAGTTGGGGCAAATGGGTGCGCCATTGGACTGGTGAAGAAAACCGACATGGTGATGTGCTTAACAAGTATTTGTACTTATCTGGTAGAGTAAATATGCGTGAAATTGAAAAGACCACACAATATTTAATTGCTGATGGTTTTGATATTGGAACCGGTAGAGACCCTTATAAAAACTTTGTTTATACCAGTTTTCAAGAATTAGCAACCTATGTGTCTCACAATAGAGTCGCTAAAATTGCAAAGCAAAACGGGAACAAACAATTAGCTAAAATGTGCCAGATTATTTCTGGAGATGAAATGCGTCATCATCATGCTTATTCTGAGTTTGTAGAGCGTATTTTTAAAGTAGATCCTAGCCAAATGATGATGGCATTTTATGATATGATGAAGCTAAAAATTGCTATGCCAGCTCACTTCTTAAGAGAATCTGGTGATAAAATTGGGACAGCTTTTGAAGAATTTTCAAATACCGCGCAACGTATTGGGGTTTATACTTCAACCGATTATGTAGATATTTTAGATAAATTAATTAAGCGCTGGGAAATTGATAAAATTACAAACTTAACAGATGAAGCTGAAAAAGCTAGAGATTACTTAATGAAACTTCCTACTAGAATGTATCGTTTATCTGAGCGTATTAAAATACCTGAAAATTCGTTTCAGTTTAAATGGGTTGAGCCTGCGATTATAAAATAAATATTTGATTCAAATAATAAATAAATTCCTTTCTAAACCGAAAGGAATTTATATTTTTAACCTGTTATGACTTCCGAAAAAATTATCAATCGAACCATATCATTCGTTAAAGAAACCCTTGCTGAGGCTGAAGGTGGACACGATTGGTTTCACATTGAGCGCGTTTATAAAAACGCGTTACTCATTTCTAAAAATGAAAATGTTGATGTATTTATTATTTCACTTGGTGCTTTATTACATGATATTGCCGACAGTAAATTTAATGATGGTGATGAAACTATTGGTCCAAAAATGGCTCGCGAATTTTTATTCAATCTCAATGTAGATTCCAAAATAATAGAACATGTTATTAATATTATTGAAAATATATCTTTTAAGGGTGGCAATGAAACTCAAAAATTTACTTCCGCAGAATTAGATGTCGTTCAAGATGCCGATAGACTGGATGCCATTGGCGCTATTGGTATTGCGCGTTGTTTTAATTATGGTGGTTTTAAAAACAGACAACTTTACAACCCTCAGATTAAACCTAACCTGAATATGAGTAAAGCAGAATATAAAACGTCTACTGCGCCAACAATTAATCATTTTTACGAAAAATTATTGCTCTTAAAAGATAGAATGAATACCAAAACTGGAAGGGACATCGCAAAAGAAAGGCATGCTTTTATGGAATTATATTTAAAGCAATTTTCCAGTGAGTGGGAAGGTGAAAAATAAATATTAGTTTTACTTAGCAACTTCAAACGCGGTAAGCTTATATTCTAAAACAGCCAGTTGTTCTCCATTACTAATTATTTCTTCAACTGTCAAATTAGTATTTGTATTCATTATAGTATTGTTTTATCTATTTTATCAATATCCATAAGTTGTTATTGAATTATATGCTTGATTTCTTTTCTATATTGTGAAGCGCTTTTACCGGTTACTTCATTAAACTGTTTGTTAAAATGAGAGAAATTATTAAATCCACACTCAAAACAAATATCAGCAATACTCATTTTACTTTCATTCAACAGCTTTGTAGCATGCACTACGCGATATTCATTTACTAATTGTGTGAACGTTTTACCAGTTGTTTTCTTGAAATATCTGCAAAATGCTGGTACAGTCATACTTACTTTGTCGGCAATTTCATCTAAAGTAATGTGTTTTTGAAAATTATTATTAACATACTTATATATGGTGTTAATTTTATCACTGTCTTGCGGATTCGTTTCTAGCGCAATACCATCGGCATTTAATATGGTATAATCTTCAGTATTAGCCAAATAGTTTAAAATACTTAAAAATTTTAAAACATGATCTAATCCATTGTGTTTTTGAAGTTTATCGATTTTCGCACCAATTTTAGCTTTGGTTTCAATTCCGAACTTTATTCCTTTTTTTGCTCTTTCAAATAAAGCAGAAACGTTAGTCATTTCGGGAATATTAATAAAATCGGCTCCTAAAAAATCAGATTTAAATTGTACTGTAGTTTCAGTGCCATTGGCGGTTAACCTATCAGCAAAACCATTATGCGGCAAATTTGCGCCTATTAATATGAGTTGACTGTTATTGAAATATGATAAATGATTACCGATATGTGTTTTTCCTTGACCCTTGTTTACATAAACAAGCTCCAATTCTGGGTGAAAATGCCAAAAAGCATTGTTTTTGTCAACTTTTTCTGTGTGTTGTTTTACTAATAACGAACTTCCAAAGCTGGGACTTAGCTTTTCCAATGTAGGTTTTTTTGTTATCATAATTGGGGTAATTTAAATGCAAATTTACTACATATTATGCATACATTGTATATTTTATTACCCTTATTGTATGTTATTTTATCTTAACACACTGTTAACAGTAATTTAACGGTTAATATAGCATATAAATAGGCTAATATAGATGTTTTATAAACTCTTATTATACTTTAAATTTGTACAAAAGTTTTAGATTTAAATAAATATAAACTCTGATAAAAAAGAGTTAACAGTATTCATTAATAATTAGTTTAATGTCTTATTTAGTTTAGTTGGTAAAGTGAGCTGTGGTGGCTCACTTTTTTTGTTAAAAACTTTCATCTCAAATTTATTAGAATTTACCTCTTCACATGTTACATGTGTTAGAAATTCACTAAATTATATGCTATTTTAACTTTACATTGTCTTAACAATTATTTAACAGATAAAATAGTATATAAATTGGTCAAATTGGATGTTTTCTAAACTATTCTTTCAATATACCTTTGTGCCGTTGAACGTTATTAAAAACCAAATCATGAAAAAAGTAATTAGAACAATCCAAAAGAGCCTACTAGCGGTAACAGTGTTTACAACTATGTTGGGCAACGCAAGCGAAATTTCTCCTTTATCGACTAAAGAAGAACTTAAAAAAACTGCTTTAACCATTAATAATGTAAAAGCAGGTGACTTATTAACTATTAAAGATTACAACGGTATTATACTGTACAAAGAATTAATTAATATTTCTGGCACTTATAAAAAAGGATTCGATTTAACGGCATTACCAAATGGGAGCTATTTTTTTGAAGTTAATAAAGATATGGAGATAAGAACCATTCCTTTTACTGTAAAATCTAGTGAAGTTGTATTTAACAAATCAGAGGAAGAAATCACTTTTAAACCTTTTGTAAGACAAAAAGATGATTTAGTTTTAATTACAAAACTTGCTACAAATTTAGAGCCTCTAAAAATTGAAATTTATACTCAGGTTAATGGCAGTTTTGAATTGGCATACTCTGAAAAAGTTGAAGGCATACAAACTATTGAACGTGCTTACAAATTAGAAAAAGGAAATTACAAAGTAATACTTAACTCAAACAACAAGGTGTTCACAAAATTCATTAATAATTAGTTTTAATGTCTTATTTAGTTTAGTTGGTAAAGTGGGCTGTGGTGGCCCACTTTTTTTAAAAAAATTCAATTTATGAAAGTATTTAATTTATCTTCAAAATTACATTTAATAGCAAATTTTTTAGAAAAAACAAATCCATATACTTCTAATAAAAACCGTAAAGAAGTTAATTGGTTTACTAAAAGAATTATTCTACACCTCATTTGGGGTTCAGTAAATATTTTAGGCTTAATTTACTTCTCAACTATGATTATTGGTTCAGGTTGGGAATTTATAATTGTAATTTGTGGATTTATTTATTGTTCCGCTTATTGGTTAATAACCAGTATTTTATTTGATAAGCTTATTGGAGACGAAATAGATAATGCTTTAAAACAATCTTAACTGCCCATTTTTAAAGGTTTCGTGTAAACTTGTGTTCAATTTTGGCATGCCTTTATCTTTAAAATATTTTTGTCGCGCCAGTTTTACTAAGTTATTAATTTGTTCTGCTATTTTACCTTCACCTCGCATTCTAGTGCCATACCTACTATCGTTTAAATGACCGCCATGGCAATTTTCTATTTGATGTAATACTTTTTCGGCACGATCTGGCATTGTTCTATAAATCCAATCTTTAAATATTTCACCAATTGCACCATTTAACCTTACAATGGTATGCCCAATTGATAATGCACCATGTTCTGAAGCTGTTTTAGCCAATGGTAAAATTTCATGGCTATTAATAGATGGTATTATAGGGGCCAACATCACATTTACTGGAATTCCATTTTCACTTAATATTTTTACAGTTTCAAATCGCTTTTTTATAGTAGCCGTTCTGGGTTCCAAAACACGACGGGTATCTTCAGATAATGAAGTTATTGAAATATTAACGCCAACTAAATTATCTTTCGCCAATGCTTTTAAAAGATCTAAATCTCTTAAAATAAGAGCGTTTTTTGTAATAACGCCCACAGGATGTTTATACTTTAAAAACACTTCTAAACATTGTCGTGTAATTTTAAACTCCTTTTCTGCAGGTTGATAACAGTCTGTATTACCAGACATTACTATGGTATTTGCTTTCCAGCCTTTCTTTTTTAATTGAGTTTCCAATAATTTTGGTGCATCTTTTTTTACCAAAATTCGACGCTCAAAATCTAAACCTGCGCTGTAACCCCAAAATTCATGTGAGTTTCTTGCATAACAATACACACAACCGTGTTCACAACCTTGATACATATTCATGGAGTACTGCATCCCAACATCTGGACTCGCCACTTTATTTACTATGGTTTTTGGAAAAACAGGAAGATAAAGTGTTTTATTTTTATCACTTTCTTCGCCTTCTTTTTGACAGAATTCAAGAAAATCATCACGCATTTCGTGGCTTAATTCGAAGAAACGATTATGCACATTACGTTGCGCTCCACGTCCTTTTATAGTAGGTTTGGGGTTCATTATAGTAAAATTAAAGGTTTGTTGCTCTTTAAAATTACTCATAATTTTTATTGAAAACTGTTAAAGTGACCATGGGTTATTAACAAACTTGATTTTTTTAAAAATTTTCAGCTAACTTCGTTTAACAATCGATAAAGTTCATTGAAATGGAATATTATCTTTGCATTATATGCAATTCCATATAGAAGAAACTGTATTAATTTCTGAAGTAAGCGGGTTGAGTTTTTGGAACATTTTTAAAATTAAAATTTCTAGTTAATTAAAGATTAAAACAAAACTAATTAATGGATAAATTTTCAATAATAGGATTCATAACCTTAGTGATTCTGTTTACTTCAATACTCTTCGCATTCTTTTTGCTGACCGTTAAAACAAAAAAAAAATTAAGTAACAATCTTCTAGCAACCTACTTTGGTATCTTCTCTATTCATTTTAGTGCATACTTCTATACTCAGTATATCGAACTACCGTTGGTTATAGAAATGCTAAGAGATAATATTATATGGTTGTTAAGTCCTATTTTATTTTTATACCTCCTATCAAATATCTATTCTGATTTTAGATTACGTATTATTCACTTACTACACGTATTACCTTTTGTTTTAGAAATAATACTATTTACACCAAGGTTCTATGGCGTAAGTGAATCTGAAAGAATAATTTTTAGCGAAAATTATGAAGAACAACCTGAAGTGACGATTTCTGTAATATTTAATATTATAGTTTCTGTATTTTATTTGATTTTAATGTTTCGAGAATTAAAAAAATACAAGTATTTGCTTAAAGAAAATTATTCAAATACTTCAATTTTTAACTATAAATGGCTTTATCAATTAACATTATTCATCACATTTATTTTTATTTTTTCTCAATTTAAGCAAGTATATAAATTGATTGATGGTAATGATTTAGAAGTATTAAATGTAATGCGGTTAACATTAACCCTCCTCCTATTAAGTCTTTTATCTTGGGTTGTATTAAAAAGCATGTATCAACCAGAGTTATTTAAGTCAATAGATACAAATCATAAATTAATAAAACCTTTAATCACTAAAAAAACTATAGATGTCCATCAAAACAATAATGAAGATGTTTTAGTTGATTCGAAAATTAAGAAACTGCAAAAGTTCATGGAAGATGAAGAACCATTTCTTGACCCAGCTCTTACTATTCAAAAATTGGCAAATCAATTTAACCTACCATCTAAAGAACTTTCTATACTTATCAATCATCATTTAGATCAACATTTTTTTGACTTTATCACTAACTATCGTATAAAAAAAGCAATCACTTTGTTTAAAGAACCTTCAAACAAAAAGATGACTATTTTAGAAGTTCTGTACGATGTAGGTTTTAATTCAAAGTCTCCATTTAATAAAGCTTTTAAAAAACATACAGGACTTACCCCCACTGATTTTCGAGTAAAATACACATAATCAATTAATTAAAATAAAGTTGTACGTCTGTAAAAAAAGTGACACGCTTTTCTAGTTAAGAAAAGCGTGTCACTTTTTTTAGTTGTACGTCTTCGTGGTAGCTTTTTTTCACTTTTGCTTAGAACTTAAAACATAACAAAAATGAAACATCTTATTTTATCAATTGCATTACTAATCACTACATTAAGTAATTCTCAAACAGAGTTAAAACTACATAATACTATTTCTAAAGAAATTAGTTCAATTAAAAATCATAACTACACAATATACTTAGAAGAAAATCAACTCGCATTTCTCACGCTGAATCAAATAGGAGTAGATGTAGCTATTACTTCTTTTGATGCTGATGGTAAAAAGATAAGGGAATTTGACAGTCCTAACGGAAGATTCGGACCAGAAATGATCATTATTAATTCAAGTAAAAAAGGTTTCTATAAGCTAAAAGTTGTCTCAATAGATTCAAAGGATATAAAAGGTGAATATAAATTATCTGTTCAAAAAGTAGTAAAAAAAGCGAGTACTTTATTTGAGGAAGTAGACCAAGTTTTCTTGCCCTGGGATAATTCTAATACACCAGGAGCAGCAGTTGCTATTATTAAAAACGGTAGTGTTATTTATCAAAACACATATGGAAGTGCTAACCTAGAATACAATTTACCTATAACTAAAACATCTGTTTTTATGACAGGCTCCGTTGCAAAACAGTTTACTGCATTTTCAATCATGCTCCTAGAACAAGAAGGAAAACTATCATTAGACGATGATATTAGAAACTATATTCCGGAAGTTCCAGATTTTGGATACACCATTACGTTAAAACATTTAGCAAATCACACGAGTGGATTGAGAGAAGAAGCTGTGTTAGCTGGCATGATGGGTTGGCTAGAAAGTGATGTAGTAACAACAGAACAGATTCTAAAAGTTATTAGCAAACAAAAAGCACTAAATTTTAAACCTGGTGAACAATACATGTATTGCAATACCGGTTACACCTTATTAGCAGAAGTTGTTTCTAGAGTATCAGGACAAACATTTGCTACATATACAAAAGAAAATATTTTTGACCCCTTACAAATGCGTAACACTGAGTTTTTTGATGATTATCAAAAAATAATAAAGAATAAAGCATACTCATACTATCCTCGTGGAAATGGTTTTGTAAAAAGTGTTTTGAACGATGCAAATCCGGGATCTTCAGGTCTTTTAACAACAATCGAAGATTTAAGTTTATGGGTGTTGAATTTTCAGAGTCATAAAATAGGAAGTGCTTCTATTTTCAAAAAAATGAGAACTAAAGGGGTATTAAACAATGGGGAATCCACAAATTATGGTTTAGCACTAGAAAGAAGTACTTATAAGGGATTATCAGAAATAGGACATGGTGGGTCTATTGGAGGTTTTAAGGCACGTATTGCTACATTTCCAGAGCAAGATTTTGCTGTAATAGTTATCGCAAATATATCTTCAATTCATCCTTATCATATTCCAAATCAGATTGTAAATATCTTCCTAAAAGATGAATTTATCCCTGAGATCAAAAAAGAAACGAATATTCAACCAGAAACATCCAAGATTGCTAAGAAGGAAGAACCTGTTGATTACGCTTCTTTCGAAAGCTATGTTGGCAAATATTATAGTGATGAACTTTCTACAGAATATGAGTTTTTTCTAAAGGATAACAAATTAATTTTAACACATCCGAGGGTGCCTATGAGCTTAACACCTGTTCGTAAAGATGTATTTATAGTTGATGGTTGGGGAGCCGCAGAAATAACATTTACAAGAGATATTGAAAATACAATTACAGGGTTCAGTTTTTCTATGATTAATTCAAAAAATCTTATGTTTAGTAAAAAATAAAGGCACATAACAAAGTATAAAAAATAGCAGTTGAGAGCTAAAATTTATAGTAAGTCCTTTTCTGCTATCTTTGTTTCAAACTAAAAAGTAATGTATAATAATCGGCTACTATTCTTATACTTAACGTTAAACGAACCTTCAAAATTATTTTCCAGAAAAATCAGCTTTTCGTTTTTCTAAGAAGGCGGTTGTACCTTCCTCAAAATCTTCTGTTCCAAAGCAATTTCCAAATTCTGTAACTTCAACTTGAAAACCATTTACACCATCTTTAAAATTCGCATTTATAGCTTTAATTGCTGCACTAATGGCAACTAGAGAATTTCTAGAAATTTTGGATGCTATTTTTTGGCAGAGCGGTAATAATAATTCCTGATTTACAACATGGTTAACCAAACCATAATTAAGTGCTGTGTTAGCATCTATCATGCCTGCGGTCATTATCATTTCCATGGCACGACCCTTTCCTACAAGTTGTGGCAAACGCTGTGTTCCGCCATAACCAGGAATCACTCCTAAGGATACTTCTGGCAAGCCCATTTTAGCATTATCGCTTGCTAATCTAAAATGGCAAGCCATGGCTAATTCTAATCCGCCGCCAAGCGCAAAACCATTTATTGCAGCTATAACTGGTGTTGCTAAATTTTCTACAAAATTGAATAATAAATCTTGCCCTTTTGCTGCTAAATCAGCACCTTCTTCAACATCAAAATCAGCAAATTCACTAATATCTGCACCAGCTACAAACGCTTTTTCACCACTTCCAGTTAAAATAATAACCTTGGTGTTTTTATCTTTATTAGCTTCATCAAAAGCATGGTGCAATTCTTCAATAGTCGCTTTATTTAAGGCGTTTAACTTATTTGGACGATTTATAATAATCGTCATTATACCATTATTTTTTTCGGTAAGTATGTTAGTATATTTCATAATTTATTCTTTAAATAATTCTAAACCTGTAATGTGAGATGTTTCAGATTCATAAAACCGTAAGGCTGTTTTTACTATTTTATCTGTTCTATCTCTAGGAGATTTATTTATATATTTTGCTTTAGAGTTGTTCAAATTCACAGAAAATTCATCATTTACATCTGAAGGTTTAGCGTAAAAAGAAACTATTTTACCTTCTACTTTCCAAGTTCCTTTCCCATAAAAGTTTTCTTCAGCAGGAATACCTCCTTTTACATTTCTATAAAAATTATACAAGAACGTCCCATCTTCATTTAACGTTAATGTCCATTTCGTTTTTGATCCATCAATCATATCTTTAGTATGATCAATGACATAAACCCCAGCTTGAGAAAACACTTTAGAACACGTTAAAAACAAAAAAACAAGAAATAGCTGCTTCATGGTTGTTTAATTTTCTTTAGGAAATGTAACTCTAAACGTGGTCCCTTTATCTTTTTGAGACTCAAATGTTATAGAACCTTTATAGGTTTCTACAATATTTCTAACCATGGCTAAACCTAGGCCCATACCACTGGTTTTGGTAGTAAACTTAGGCTCAAAAACCTTGGTTTTATTTTCTTCTAAAACGCCCGAGCCATTATCGGCAACCGTTATAACAACATCGCCATTATTTGTGCCCACATTAATTACAATTTTTGGTATTTGGTTTTCTGGCATGGCTTGAATACCATTTTTAACCAAATTAGTAACTACACGAATTAATTGGGTTCTATCAAATTTTGCTATAATCTCATCTTTTTCAGCTGAGAAAAATATATAATCTTCATTAAAAATATCTAAAGCTAGTTTAACAATTTTTACCACATTTAAGGTTTCATTTTGTTGCGCTGGCATTTTTGCAAAGTTTGAAAACGCAGATGCTATTGAGCTCATCGTATCTATTTGCTGAATAAGGGTTTTACTGTATTCATCAACTTTAGAATGGATATTTTCATCCATCGGATCAAACTTACGCTGAAAGTTTTGAACCGTTAAACGCATGGGTGTTAAAGGGTTTTTAATTTCGTGAGCAACTTGTTTTGCCATTTCTCTCCAAGCTTGTTCACGTTCGCTTTTAGCTAGTTGTACGGCACTTTCTTCAAGCTCATCAATCATGCTATTATACGAGTTTACTAAGGTGTATATCTCTTCGCTGGTATCATCTATCACTATCTTTTCGTTACGCTTTTCTAAGCGCGTCATTTTTATTTTATCGCTAATTGTTTTTAAAGATTTTGTAATGTATTTTGAGAGCAAAAAAGCAATGCCAATAGCCATTAATAAAACAAATAAATAGGCATAACTTATACGTTCTAAAAATTCGTTAAGCTCTTTCGACAGAAAATCATCATTCTCTAAATAAGGAATGTTTAATATGGCTATGGATTTAGATTTATTATCGGTAATGTAGGTGAAAGAGGATTGAAAAGTTTGTCCGTTTTCCTTTAATAAATCTACATAACGATGTTGCGCGGTGTTTGAAAGTGCGTTTAAAATTTCAGGGTTTAAACACTCTGCAATATTTTCTTTTTGTAAACCTGCTTTTGATGAAATTAATAAACCGCCTTCCAAATCGTAAAGGTTTATAATGAGTTTATGAATATCTGCAATATTGTAAATTTCCTCTTTAAAAATTAAAGGAATATTTTCTGTTTTTACTTCCCAAGTATTTTGTCTACCATTTAAAACGCGTTTTATATGCGTTTGCACACTCTGTTCTTTTCGTTCTAATCGTTCTTTATGGTAATCGTGCGTTTCTTCTTTATATTGATAAATCGCTACCCAAGAAATAAGTATAGACGCTAACAATACCAGCAATATCATAGCTAAAAAAATACGGGTACGAAGCGAGAGTTTTTTTAAGTTCATCTATGTTTATAATTCATTAAATATAGCAATAATCGAACCAAAGAGGCTAAGCGCCATTTAAAATAATCTTGTTTATTTATAGCTAGTTGTTACAATTTAACCTTCAGAGTTTTTGTCTCTAAAATTTTTATAAAGCTTAAAACCAAGCATGATAAGTACGCCTAAAATTAGAATACCCACAATACCCCAAATCCAATTTATCGAGCTTTTAAGAATGACAAGAAATACCACTGCAAATAAAATAAACGTAGCGCCCTCATTCCAAATACGCATAAAACTTGATGTTTTTGTTACCACATCGTTTTGTAGCTGTTTGTAATATTGGTGTGTTTTTAAATGATAAATAATAAGTAAAACTACAAACCCTAATTTTACGTGCATCCATGGTTGTTGTAACCAACTTGGTACTAATATAAGCAACCAAATGGCAAATAAAGTTGCTAAAATAGCTGATGGCCAAGTGATAATAAACCACAAGCGTTTTGCCATAAGTTTTAATTGTTTGCCCAGAATTTCTTTGTCGGGAGACGGTTTATGAAACGCTTCTATTTGGTATACAAATAACCTTGGAATATAGAATAACCCCGCAAACCAAGTAATCACAAAAATGAGGTGAAATGCTTTTATATAGTTGTAATATTCTGCCATCAGTCTTCTACAAATAAATAGTTTAACTTTTTGCTATTAAAGGCTGTATTAAAAGCACTTATCTCTTCGCTTATTAATTTATCAAATGCATTTAATTCTGTTTTAATTTGAGTTGATAATTCATTTTTAACAGTAATATCTTGATCGGTTGGCGCAAAATCACCCATACTAATTAACGAATTAAGATGCCCCAGTTTATTAGTTAATCGAATAGGAAAATTCAATGGATCTTGATCGCTTTTATTCTGGGTTTGATATAAAGCTTCCTCTATTTTAGTAAAGTCTTCTTTAAGCTTTTTAGATTTTTCTAAAAGTTCTTTTACATTATCATCATCTTTATATTGAGTTTCAAAGGCGGTAAGTTGATTTTTAATTTTTCTGATTTTCTTAATAGATTTATGGGCATCATCCATGGTTTTATTAACATCTTTTATAAAATCAAACTGCTTTTGCATATCGGCTTGAGTGCTTTCAGCTCTTGGATCTGCAATAATGTTAAAAGATTCTGGAGTTGCTGTTCCGTTTACATTTAAATGTACTTTATACATTCCAGAAATAGCTTTCGGACCATCTAATCTAGCTGACCATAAAATCATGCCTTCTAATTTTTCAGCACCATCATAAGTCATATCCCAAACAAATTGATTCATTCCTTTTTTAACTTCTAACTTGTCTTTCTTTTTGTCCCGATAGCTATCGGGATTAGTTGAAAATGTTTTTATAGTATCTCCTTTTTGATCAAAATAGGTTAATGACACCTCATCTTTTTCTTTATCATAACTTTTTAAATTGAAAAACGTCATGACACCATTAGGATGATTTGTTCCTGCGGTTTTATTATCTTTTGTAGAACCACCACGCATTCTGTAAGTATCTTTTGGTTTGAAAAGTTTATCACCTTCAGAACTAGAGCTGTATAACTGATGTAAAACAGTTAAATCGTCAATCATCCAAAGACTTCTTCCTTGAGTAGCAACTATTAAGTTATTGTCTTTTATTGCCAAATCTGTAATAGGTACAATAGGAAGATTTAACTGAAATGGTTTCCAATTCTTTCCATCATTAAACGAAATATACATGCCTGTTTCTGTTCCAGCATATAGTAATCCTTTTTGTTTTGGGTCTTCTCGAAGTACTCTTGTAAAGTGTTCAGGGTTAATCCCATTTGTTATTTTTGTCCAAGATTTACCATAATCCGTAGTTTTATACAAATACGGAGCAAAGTCTCCCGTTTTATATTTTGTTCCTGCTACATAACACGTTCCAGCATCAAAAGCACTTGGCTCGATACTATTAATCATCATCCATTCTGGCATCCCTTTAGGCGTTACATTATTCCAGTTCTGGCCACCATCTTTTGTAACATGAATCAATCCATCATCACTTCCAACCCAAAGTAAACCTTCTGTTATTGGCGATTCTTGAGCAGCAAAAATGGTACAATAATATTCAACAGATGTGTTATCTTGAGTTATTGGACCTCCTGAAGATTTTAGTTTTTCAGGATCATTTCTGGTTAAATCTGGACTAATAATTTCCCAAGACTGCCCTTCGTTTTCAGTCACATGAACGTGTTGCGAAAAAGTATACAGTCTATTTGGATTATGCTTAGAAAATATAATTGGAAAATTCCATTGAAAACGATATTTCATACCTTCAGCGCCATGACCCATTGGGTTGTCTGGCCAAACGTTAATGGCTCTTGCTGTTCCGCGCTTGTGATTTACTCGTGTTAAAAACCCATCATAACTTCCTCCATAAATAATATCATTATCCTTAGGATCTACAGCAATATGAGCAGATTCTCCGCCTGCTGTACCTTCCCAATCATCTTCGGTAATCGAACGACCATCCGTTCTATGCGGAATTCTAACGGTGGAATTGTCTTGTTGTGCTGCATAAATACGGTATGGAAAATGGTTATCAGTTGTAACTCTATAAAACTGCGAGGTTGGCTGATTGTGATAGGTGCTCCACGTTTCTCCACCATCGTAAGTTACTTGAGCACCTCCGTCATCTCCAATTATCATTCGGTTAGGGTTCTCTGGAGCAATCCATAAATCGTGATGGTCTCCGTGAGGCGCATTATATGTACTGAACGATTTACCACCATCTGTACTTTTATGGTAGCGTACATTTAATACATAAACTACATCAGCATCTTTAGCATCTGCATAAACTCTAGTATAATACCATGCACGTTGACGTAATTTACGCTCGCTATTCATTTGTGCCCAGGTTTCGCCACCATCTTCACTTCGATACAGCCCACCTTTCTCTTTATTTTCTATAATAGCCCAAACACGTTGGTTATTTACTGGAGAAACCGTAACGCCAATAATACCTAAAGTATCTTCTGGAAATCCTTTTTTTGTTGAAATCTCTGTCCAAGTTTCGCCTTTATCTGTACTTTTCCATAAAGCAGAACCTTCACCACCCGAACTTAAACTGTAAGGTGTACGTCTAACGCGCCAAGTTGAAGCATATAAAATTCTTGGATTAGTTGGATCGATTAGCAAATCAACAATACCTGCATGCTCATTAGCAAACAATGTTT
Source organism: Flavobacteriaceae bacterium (assembly GCA_049791475.1). Lineage (GTDB taxonomy): Bacteria > Bacteroidota > Bacteroidia > Flavobacteriales > Flavobacteriaceae > CAXBID01. The sequence continues at coordinate 22,875 of JBAQZZ010000106.1, forward strand.
TCTTCCACGTTTTTCCTCCATCAGTACTTTTATAAATACCACGCTCTTGGGTTGGTTTGTAAATATTCCCTAAAACACCTGCATAAACTATATTATGATCCGTAGGGTCTACAGCAATTCTTGGAATATGACGCGCATTTTTTAGTCCTGCAGAAGTCCAAGTTTTACCAGCATCAACACTTTTCCAAATACCATAACCTGAAGATACATTACCACGAACGGTTTTTTCTCCACCTCCAACGTACATAACATTAGGGTCGCTTTTAGTTACTGTAATAGCTCCAATACTGCCTCCAAAAAAGCCGTCAGAAATATTATCCCAGCTTCTACCGCCATCTACAGTTTTCCAAATACCACCACCTGCTGATCCAAAATAATAAAGATTTGGTTTGTTTGGAACTCCTGTTACTGCAGCACTACGCCCGCCTCTAAAAGGACCAACTAAGCGATATTCAAGCGCGTCATATTCAGATTCATCAAAAGATTGGCCTTCTAATTGTGCAAAACTTCCAAATAAGAAAAGGCATATAACTGTGGTAATTAATTTCATTATGTTGGTAATTTTTTTATTTCTTGCTTAAAAATAAGCATAAAAAATATTATGCCATCGTCTTATTCAATTTTAACTTGACTTCACGTTGTAAAAAATAAGCGGTTACAATTGTTGCTAAAATATCTGAAATAGGAAAGGCAATCCAAACACCTAATTCACCATAAAACATAGATAAAATATACATTAATGGAATAAAAAATAAGGCTTGTCTAGTTAATGTTAATAATAACGCTGGCAATGCTTTTCCTATGGCTTGAAAATAGGCGGCACCAATAAGCTGTATGGCTAAAACTGGAATTGCAGAAAATGCCAAACGCATATTATTAGGCGTTACATTTATTACATCAGTATCTGTTGTAAACCATTTGGTAATTACTTCAGGAAAAACCATTAAACATAAGAACACTAATGTTGCTAAAATAGTGGCATATTTTATAGCTGTGAAAATAACTTCTTTAACACGTTTGTACTTTTCTGCTCCATAATTATAACCAGCGATAGGAATGAACCCTTGCGTAATTCCGAAAACAGGAAAAAGCGCAAACATGCTCAACCTACCAACTATAGCATAAGCTGTTACAGAAGTTTCGCCTCCAAAATTATAAAGTGCATTATTTACCAATAAAAATGTAACACTTACAGCCGCTTGTCTTGCTAAGGTTACAAACCCAAGAGATCCAATTTCTGCAGCTATGTTTCGTTGTAATTTGAAATGAGAAAAATTAATTTTTAATTCTGAATTTTCAGATAAAAAATACCATAAAATAAATACAAATGAAACCACATAAGACCCTGTTGTAGCCCAAGCCGCACCTGCCATTCCCAAATCTAATAGATTAATAAAAATATAGTCAAACACTAAATTTCCAATAGCTGGTATAAGCATCGCATACATGGCAAACTTAGGATTGCCTTCTGCTCGAATAACATTGTTACCCATCATAACGAAACCTAAAACAGGTACACCATAAAGAATAATTTCGTAATATATTTTGGCTGAATCAAAAATAGTTCCTTTTCCACCAAATGCAGGAATAAGTGTGTCAACAAAATAAAGCCCTAAAACAGCAAATGTAACTGTGAATAGAAATGTTAATGTGATTTGATTTCCAAAGGTTTTTAAAGCTTTATCTTTATTATCTGCACCCAAAGCTCGAGAAATTATTGACGAACCACCAATACCAATGGCCATTCCTAAAGCTGCTATAAAAAACGATACGGGCAGCACAACGTTTATAGCTGCAATTGCTGTAGCGCCTATCCATTGGCCAACAAAAATAGTATCAACCAAAATATTTAACGACATCACCAAAATGCCTATAGATGCTGGAACAGCTTGTTTTATAAGAAGTTTGCTTATAGGTTCTAATCCTAACTCTTGAGAGGAGGCTCTAGCCATTACGCCAAAACACTTTCAGAAGTTGCCCATTCATTAACCCATTTAGAAATTAAAGCCACCCATTCTGCATCGTCATTTAAACAAGGTACGGTTGTAAAATCTTTTCCGCCCATTTCATGAAAAATCTCCTCGCCTTCCATGGCAATTTCTTCCAAAGTTTCTAAACAATCGCTAACAAAAGCTGGCGTTACAATAGCCATATTTTTAATGCCTTGTTTTCCTAAACGCTCAATAGTCCTATCGGTGTAAGGTTGTAACCATGGATCAAACCCTAAACGTGATTGAAATGACGTTGAATACGTATCTTCCTCTAATTGGAGTTTTTCTCCAACTAATCTGGTAACTTCCTTACATTGGTGTTTATAACAAAATTCGTGTGCTTTACTTGGTGTTTTGCAACAGTTACAATCTACTTTATCGCTTGGTTTGCAATGTGATTTTGTGATATCACTTTTACGAATATGACGTTCAGGAACACCGTGGTAAGAGAATAATAAATGCTCGTAATTATTACCTTCTAAATGTCTTTTTATCGAATTTGAAAGTACTTCTATGTAATCTGGTTTATTGTAAAAAGCTGGAACCGATTCAATTTTTAAATTCGGAAAATGGTTTTGACGAATGTCTTCTGCTAAAACCGTAATGGTCTCAGTTGTTGCCATGGCAAACTGTGGATATAATGGAAATAATAATACTTCATCAACACCTTTATCAACCAATTCTTGAAGCCCTTCTTTTATAGTCATGCTACCATAGCGCATCGCTAATGCCACAGGGTATTCAACTTGTTTTTGTATTTTCTTTTGAAGGCGTTCTGAAAGCACAATTAACGGCGAGCCTTCATCCCACCATATTTTTTTATATGCTTTCGCCGAAGCTTTTGGTCGTGTATTTAAAATAATACCTTTTACAAGTAAATTTCTTGCCCAAAGTGGCACATCAATAACACGTTCGTCCATTAAAAATTCACCTAAATACTTTTTTACATCTTTAGGCTCTGGGCTATCGGGAGAACCCAGATTTACTAGTAATATTCCTTTTTTCATTTGCAATTTCTCTTTTAATCTTTTCCTTTTTTTATTTTTTGTTGATGGTATAATTTTGGTCTGTCTTCGGTATAATCACAATCTTGAAAAATACCGCAAGACACATTGGTTCGTGCTAGTGATTTATCGTTTGCATCGGCATCTACTTTCTTTAATAAAGCTTCAATTTCTGGGGTTAAAAATTTCATAAACAGTAATTTATTAATTCAACGACATTACATATTTCTTAGGCGTCGTGCCATATTTCTTTTTAAAAGCTGCTATAAAATGACTCGATGTGCTGTAACCTACTTTTAAACCTACTTCATTAACATTATCATCGCCAGCTTCCAGTAATTTTCTTGCTACTTCCATTTTATAATCGAATAAAAAACTAAAAACCGAATCGCCATAAATTTGTTTAAACCCTTCTTTTAGTTTTTTTAAATTCAATCCTATTTCATCTGAAAGCTCTTGTAAACTTGGTGGTTCTGCCATTCTTGAAATGATGATATCCTTCGCTTTTCTAATTTTTATAACGTTAGTTTCATCAACTAAAAAGGGACATTGTTCTATATTAGCATCTTCACTTCTATTAAAATACAGACTCAACAATTCATAAGCCTTTCCTTTAAAATAGAGGTTTTTAATAGATTGATTTAAATTAAAATTTATAACTTGATTAAGCACAATGGCCATGGATGGTGAAATTAAACCATCTTTATAATATTTTTTATCCTTATTATCTTCACTTAAAAACGTAATATAACCTGCTTCCTGCGAAAATAAACTGTGAAATTTTTTAATGGAAATTAAAATGGAAACCATCCAAGAATTTGGCTCAATTTGAAGGTTTATTGGTAAATCGCGTTGCGGATTATACAATAATAGCGAGTTTTCCTCATGAATATTTAAAGTATATCGCCCTTCATTAAAAACAAATTGACTGGATCCTTTTACACAAAAATGAAATTGAATAAAATCGCTATGTATTTCTTTAACAATACTTTGCGTTTCGCTTTCATCATTTTTATAGGTTAAAACCAAAAAGCCATCATCAACTTTTGTTTCTTCAAAAGAACTTTTAGCGATACTTTTTTTAAAACTTTCTAAGTTATTCATATGGGTTTTATTTAGATTGGTTCTAAATAGAATCAGTTAAAACTGTTGGTATTAGTGCAAAAGTATGACATTTATCATATATTTAGAAAAAACAATGTTAAAAAACCACAAACGATACTAAAAGTTCTTTGAGCGTTACTTTTTTAATGCGCATCCACATATTTTTGCTTCACATTTTTAGGTATAACATGCAAAAGTATAACATTTCACGTAGTAACTACTTTTATGCCATTGGTTTAAGTTATAAAAAAGCCGATGCAGATATTCGTGGTCGATTTAGTTTAGACGAAGATTCTAAAGTTGCATTGCTAAATCAAGCAAAAGAAAATGATATTGAAAGTTTGGTAGTAACATCTACTTGTAACCGAACTGAAATTTACGGTTTTGCACAACACCCGTTTCAACTCATTCAGTTACTTTGTGATAATACTCGCGGAACGGTTGAGGAGTTTCAAGAAGTTGCTTACATCTACAAAAATAAAGATGCTATTTCACATATGTTTCGGGTTGGTTCGGGCTTAGATAGCCAAATTCTTGGTGATTTTGAAATTATAAGTCAATTAAAAATAAGCGCAAAACGATCTAGAAAATATGGTTTACTCAATCATTTTACAGAGCGTTTAGTAAACGCTGTAATTCAAGCAAGTAAGCGTATTAAAAATGAAACTGAAATTTCTTCGGGAGCAACTTCGGTCTCTTTTGCATCTGTTCAGTATATTTTTAATACTGTTGAAGATATTACAAACAAAAATATTTTACTATTCGGAACAGGGAAAATAGGTAGAAATACTTGTGAAAACCTTGTAAAACATACCAAAAATGAACACATTACTTTAATTAATAGAACTAAAGATAAGGCAGAACAAATAGCTGGAAAATTTAATTTATTAGTTAAAGATTATGCCAATTTACAAGAGGAGATTAGCGATTCTGATATTTTGATAGTGGCTACTGGCGCCCAACGCCCAACGATTGATAAACATCTTATTCAAACCAATAAACCACTTTTAATTCTGGATTTATCGATTCCGAAAAATGTAAATGAAAATGTTCAGGAATTAAATAATGTGAAGTTGGTTCATTTAGATCATTTGTCACAAATTACAGATCAAAATTTAGAAGCCCGTAAAGCACATATTCCTGCTGCAGAAGCCATCATAAAAGAAGTAAATACAGAATTCAATAACTGGTTGGAAACACGCAAGTTCGCACCAACTATAAAGGCTTTAAAACATAAACTGAACGATTTTGCAACTGCAGAATTAGATACGCAACGAAAAAAACTTACCGATTTTAACGAGTCGCAAGCTGAGATAATTAGCAAAAATATTATACAAAAAATCACCAATCATTTTGCACATCATTTAAAAGATGATGACGTATCTACTGATGATAGTCTGGAACTTATTAAAAAAGTATTCCAGTTAGAAGAACCCAAAAAAATCAATGTTGATACTGCCTAAATTCCAAAAATGACAAATATAAATTGTTTCTTTTTAGCTTACTTATCGTTTAAAAAAATAACCGTAACTAGGCTATGCTAATTTTTTTCGCCTCAATTAATCTAAAAATAATTCAATTTATTCATCCATCATTTTGAAATCTAACCAGTATAAAATTATAAGAATTGGCACCCGCGATAGTGAATTAGCACTATGGCAAGCCAACATAGTAAAAAAATTACTTGAAGAAGCTGGTCATAAAACCGAACTTGTTCCTGTGAAATCTACCGGCGATTTAGTTTTAGATAAACCGCTTTACGAATTAGGCATTACGGGTATTTTTACACGAACTTTAGATATCGCCATGTTAAATAATGACATCGATATTGCGGTACATTCTCTAAAAGATGTACCAACTGTTTTACCAAAAGGTATTATTCAGGCGGCGGTTTTAAAACGTGGAAACGTAAATGATACGCTAATCTTTAAAGATAATGAAGAGTTTTTAGGTGCAAAAGATGCCGTTATTGCAACAGGTAGTTTACGCAGACGTGCACAATGGCTGAACAGATTTCCAACACATACGATTACTGATTTACGTGGTAATGTGAATTTGCGTTTACAAAAACTTGAAGATAGTGACTGGAACGGAGCCATTTTCGCTGCAGCAGGTATTGGTAGAATAGGTGTCAGACCAGAAGAGGCCGTTAATCTAGATTGGATGATTCCTGCTCCTGCTCAAGGTGCTATTATGGTAACCGCTTTAGATGAAGATGACTTTGTAAAAGAAGCTTGTGCAGTACTTAATCACGAAGAAACAGAAATTTGCACCACTATTGAACGTGAGTTTTTAAATAAATTAGAAGGTGGATGTACTGCTCCTATTGGTGCTTTAGCCTATATTAAAGATGAAGAAATCAACTTTAAAGGCGTTTTATTAAGTCCAGACGGTACAAAAAGAATTGATGTCACTAGAGTTAAAAAACTAGGAGAACATCATGATATGGCTCAGTATTGCGCTGATTTTGTGATTGAACGTGGTGGAAAACGTTTAATGGACAAGATTAAAAATTCCAGCAAAAAAACAAATGTATATTCTACTAAGAGTTTTACTGAAGACCAACGTTTATTGTTTCATGAAAAGGTAGTTGCAGAAAGTTCAGATTTTATTAAAATAAGTTTGAATCGTATTCATCCTCGTTTCTTAAAAAATGAAATTCAAAATGTTATAATTACTAGTAAAAATGCTGTAGAATCGTTAACAACAAACTATTCGGCTATTGAATTACAGTTTAAAAATATTTACTGTGTTGGGCGGCGAACTAAGCGATTGATTGAAAATAAAATAGGGAAAGTGGCACATTCTGAAAAGAATGCCAAAATGCTCGCAGAATATTTAGTGGATTATATAGAAGGTACCGAAGTGACATACTTTTGTAGCGATATTAGGTTGGATGCATTACCTACTATTTTAGCTGAAAATCATATAAAAGTAAATGAAGTGGAAGCTTATGAAACGAAATATGATGGTGTAAAAGTTAATGATTCTGTTGAGGCGGTTATGTTTTACAGTCCATCAACCGTTGAAAGTTTTGTGCGTAGTAACAAAAACGAAGTTATCGCTTTTTGTATTGGAGAAACCACAGCAAAAGAGGCAAAAAAATATTTTGATGATGTTAGAATAGCAAAAGTTCCAACTGTTGAAAGTGTGATTGAATTAGTAAACGAACATTATATATAATGGTTACTGGTTAATGGTTGTTGGTTTATAGAACTAACAACTAATAACCAAAAACTAATAATCAAAAAAATGATTAAAAACGATTTATTTTTAAGAGCATTAAAAGGAGAAACCGTAAACCGTCCACCAGTTTGGATGATGCGTCAAGCCGGTCGTTACCTTCCAGAATTCATGGCAATAAAAGAAAAATACGATTTCTTTACACGTTGCCAAACTCCAGAATTAGCAAGTGAAATTACCGTGCAACCCATCCGAAGGTATGGTATGGATGCCGCTATTTTATTCTGTGATATTTTGGTTATACCTCAAGCGATGAATATCGAGGTGCAAATGAAACCAAATTTTGGCCCGTATTTACCACATCCTGTACGCTCTCAAAAAGACGTCGATAATGTTATTGTTCCCGACGTAAAAGAATCTTTAAGCTATGTTTACGAAGCTATAAAAGC
>JBAQZZ010000107.1:0-2195 GCA_049791475.1 Flavobacteriaceae bacterium
GAGGTAATGATTATCTTTCCATAGAAAGAGGAAAAATATCAGGAACTACCTTACAGCAAACTAATGTTGCTTTTCCAAGAAACCAATGGGTTGCAGTACAATGGGAAATGGCGATGTCTGATACTGGAAACGGACTTAATAAATTACTTATTAATGGTACAGAAGTTATCAATGAAAGTGCTATGAATATGCCAACTGCACAGATTTTTAAAGAGGTGTTTACCAAACAAGGAATTGATTTCACCTTGCAAGAACCAACCTTTTACGAACGTGTACAAATTGGTGTAACAGCTAATCCTACTGCAGGTAATATTGAATTATTTGTTGACAATTTTTCAATCAAAGTGGAATAAACGGTGCTACAACAAAGCGTCTTTTAGCCCTATTTCCAATAAAAACTATTGACAAACTAAACTCTCGAAAAAGCCTGTTATATCAACAAATTCTACAAATCATTCAGTAAATAGAGTAATACATTAAAGTCTTTTAATTAAACATGTATTTATTATTTAAGTATTTGCTTAAATACGTAATTAATTATATCTTTGAACTCATTAAACATATACCATGAAATTAGAAATAACCTGTACAAGAGCGGAAGCCAACCAAAAGCAGTTACAAAACTGTATGGAGACTTTAGATAAAATGGAAGGAAGTTTTCAAAAAATGACAAAATTATTATCCATTGCTGGGAGCGATGTAAGATTGAAAATTCTTTTTCTATTGAATGCAGAAAATGAATTATGTCCTTGTGATTTAGCAGATATTCTAAAAATGAGTGTACCTGCAATCTCTCAACACATACGTAAAATTAAGGATGCAGGAATTATTACTTCAAGACGCGATGGTCAAACACTTTACTATTCATTAAATAGCGATGAAACAGAGCTCTTTAATAGCATTTTTAAGTCTATAGAATTAATTAGAAAAACAGCATAAATTTTATAATAATGAACACAGAAAAAACATCAAAAAATGCAGCTTATACAGGGTTGTTTGCTGCCGTTGCCGCATCATCGTGTTGCATACCACCGGTAATTGCATTAATTGCAGGCGTAGGTGGTGGCGCTTCCGCATTATCATGGATGGAACCTTTTAGACCTTATCTTATAGGATTGGCAGTGTTGGCCATTGGTTATGCTTGGTACAGTTATTTAAAGACCAAAAAAGTAGATGATTGTTGTGAGGTAGGTGCCAAACCGAAATGGTATCAAACCAAGGGCTTTTTAATAGGTATTACTTTGTTTGCAGCGGTTTCAATCAGCTTCCCATATTATGCACACATCTTTTATTCCAATAACAATAACAAGGAAGTGATCGTGGTCAGTGAAGCCAATGTGGAAACCGTAAATTTTGATATTGAAGGCATGACCTGTAGTGGTTGTGAAGCACAAGTTGAAAACGAAGTGAATAACCTTTCGGGGATTATTTCTGTTTCAGCGAGTTATGATAATGAAAATGCCACAGTATCTTTTGATAAATCAAAAACGACTAAAAAGGATATAGTGAAAGCTATCAATGGAACTGGATACAAAGTAATTTATAAAGTAAAAGATGAGCAATAAAACAATAAATCTAAATATTTATGGAATGACCTGTAGTGGCTGTTCGTCAAGTATAGAAAAAGAAATAAATGCAAAAGAGGGCGTTTTAAGCAGTGCCGTAAATCACGAAACCGGGATTGGGGAATTTGCTATCGACACCAACAAAATGAACAAAGAAAAGTTAATCGATGCAGTTAATAACATTGGCGATTATTCGGTCATCAATGAAGCTGAAAAGGAAACCGCTGTTGTTTCAAATTCTGAAAGCACTACTATTAAAGATAGTTCCAACGATAAACATGATTACGATTTAATTATCGTTGGTGGTGGTTCTGCAGCATTTTCAGCAGCCATAAAAGCTGAAGGATTAGGGCTAACAACCCTAATGGTCAATGCTGGGTTGGATTTTGGAGGCACCTGTGTCAATGTAGGCTGTGTGCCTTCCAAAAATTTAATTCGGGCCGCCGAAACGGTGTATCACGCTACACATTCTAATTTTAATGGCATCAAAACAAAAGGTGCAGATATTGATTTTAAACAAGTTATCAAAGATAAAAAAGCCTTGGTCGCTACACTGCAACAGCAAAAATATATGGATGTTGTGAGTGATTTTAAAAACCTGACCATGCTTAAAGGTTGGGCAAAATTTGT
>JBAQZZ010000108.1:0-12270 GCA_049791475.1 Flavobacteriaceae bacterium
CTTTTTTATGTTTTAAATTAATAACTACTTTTCAAATTCTTTTAGAGTTTTAGTAATTATAGAAACACAATCTAACAACTCATCTTCAGTCATAACTAAAGGTGGTGCAAAACGAATAATGTTTCCATGTGTTGGTTTTGCTAATAAACCATTATCACGCAATGCCAAACAAATATTCCAAGCCGTATTACTATACTCACTATCGTTTATAACAATAGCATTCAATAACCCTTTCCCTCTAACTAGTTTTACAATAGTACTAGTTTCAATATATTTATTTAATTCACTTCTAAATAATTCGCCTAAAACAAAAGCATTTTCGGCTAATTTTTCATCTCTTACAACTTCTAAAGCTGCAATAGCAACAGCTGCTGCCACAGGGTTTCCTCCAAAAGTACTTCCATGGTTTCCTGGTTTTATAACATTCATAACATGATTGTTTGCTAAAACAGCAGACACCGGATAAACACCACCACTAATAGCTTTACCAAGAATTAAAACATCTGGTTTGACATCTGGCGTACTTTCACAATTTTTATCATCGCAATTACAATTTCCGCAAGTTGCGAGCAAACGTCCTGTTCGCGCAATACCAGTTTGTACTTCATCAGCAATAAATAAAACATTGTACTTTTCACAAAGTGCTTTTGCTTTTATAAGATAATCTTGATGCGGAACATAAACGCCTGCTTCTCCTTGAATTGGTTCTACCAGAAAACCTGCAACATTAGGGCCGTTTTTAAGTGTTTCTTCTAAAGCATTTAAATTATTATATTCAATTTTAATGAATCCTTCTGTATAAGGTCCAAAATTTTTACGCGCTACAGGATCATTTGAAAATGATATAATAGTTGTCGTTCTTCCATGAAAATTATTTTCACAAACAATAATTTCTGCTTTGTTTTCTTCAATACCTTTTACTTCATAAGCCCATTTTCTACAAAGTTTCAAAGCTGTTTCTACAGCTTCAGCACCTGTATTCATAGGTAACAGTTTATCAAACCCGAAAAACTCGCAAGCAAATTTTTCGTATTTACCTAACATGTCATTATGAAATGCTCTGGAGGTTAACGCCAATGTTTGCGCTTGTTGCACCATCGCATTAACAATTTTTGGATGAGAATGCCCTTGGTTTACTGCCGAATAAGCAGACAGGAAATCATAATACTTTTTACCTTCTAAATCCCATACATACACACCTTCTCCCCTGTTTAACACTACAGGTAACGGATGGTAATTGTGTGCACCATACTTGTTTTCTAAATCGATCGCTTGTTGCGAAGTTAATTGGTCTAAAACAGCCATTTTAAAAAAAATTAAAAGTTTATACCCAAACAAATGGATATTTAAAAAATAACCATTCCTTCTGTACCTTTATCCTTTCTAAACCCGATAGTTATCGGGACGAAAATTCAGCGTGGGAGAGAAATCATCCCTAGGAATTACAAAACTAGTGAATTTTTAATAGCTCACAAAAAAATCTTATTCTGACATTCTTCCTGATAGCGAAGATACTTGTAATTCTAAGCGTTTCATTTCTCGCATTATAGCATTTTTATGTATTTGCATCCACATGTATATTTTAATCATGCTCAAAGTTAAAAAACATAATATTATTGCTCCAACCCATAAAATTAAATCATTGGTTTTTTCAACCTCCATACTTTGAATAATGCAATAAATTAACAATCCAAAAATAATTACATTCACAATATTCATAATTATTGCTAACCAAGTATTTTTACCTTTAAAAAGACCTCCTAACATTTGAAATAGGTTTTGTTCCTCTAATTCATCATAAAACTTAGCTTCTTCTTGGGTTAAAGTGTCTTTAATTAATTTGTCAATGTCTTCCATGTTTGTTTTCATAATAATTCTATTTTATATGTGTTAACTGCCAATTATTGGCTTTAATGTTTCTTTTAACTTTTCTCTAGCGTGAAATAATCTTGATTTTACAGTACCAACTGATATATTTAAAATGTCACTTATTTCTTTTAATGTATACTCTTGAACATAAAACAAGCTAATAACCGTTTGTTGATTTTTAGGCAATGTTTTTATTGTTTTTAACAAGCTTTTTTTTAATGGTGTATTATCAGTTTCCTCTAAATCAAAAACATCTTGTTCATATTTGTAATTTTCTAAATTTTGATGCTCGTGTTTATTCGCTTTAATGCTATCTAAAGATTTTGTATAAACAATACGCAATGCCCAACTTCCAAAACTTTCAGGGTTTTTTAAATGATTTATTTTACTAATAATAACTCCCCAACTATCTTGTGCAATATCTTTGGCAACATCTGCATCTTTAACAAACCAATATGCTTTATTACAAAATATTTTGTGCCAACGTTTTACTAATTCTGGTAACGCGTTAGCATTTCCAGATTGAAATTCTAAAACTAACTTTTTATCTGTGCTACGTTGCTTATTATTCATTGCAAAACATCCAACTTATACTTTAAAGACGTTAAAAAATTAAAAAGGTTCATTTTATTTCACACGAAAGTGAAAATCTCTTAAAGTTAATGGAAATAAAGTCATGTTTATTTAACGTGATTATTATTTTTGCAGCATGTCTAGAAGAAGTAAACAGAGAAAACAAGTTTTTGAAAACGTAGAAGTTATTGATGCAGGCGCAAAAGGAAAAACCATAGCCAAAGCCCCAGACGGGAAAGTTATTTTTCTATCTAATGCTGTTCCTGGTGATGTTGTAGATGCTCAAACTTTTAAAAAGCGTAAAGCTTATTATGAAGCAAAAGCGACTGTGTTTCATAAACGTTCTGATAAAAGAACCGAGCCTGCTTGCGAGCATTTTGGTATTTGTGGTGGTTGCAAATGGCAAGATATGGGGTATGAGCATCAATTATTTTACAAACAAAAAGAAGTGACTAATAACTTAACCCGTATTGGACATATAGAACTCCCTGAGGTTACGGCTATTCTAGCTGCAAAAGAGCACTATTTCTATAGAAATAAAATGGAATTCTCATTCAGCGATAGTCGTTGGTTAACACTTGAAGAAATTCAATCTGATAAAGATTTAGGCGATAAAAATGCCTTAGGTTTTCATATTCCAGGTATGTGGGATAAAATTTTAGATTTAAATACATGCCACCTTCAAGCAGACCCTTCAAACGCTATTAGAAATGCTGTTAAAGAATTTGCCATTAAAAATGAATTAGAATTCTTTAATACAAGAAATCAAACCGGTTTATTGCGTACTATGATAATTCGTACCTCGAGTACTGGAGATATTATGGTGATGGTTCAATTTTTTAAAGAAGATAAAACTAAACGCGAGTTAATATTAGATTTTATTGCTGGAACTTTTCCAGAAATAACCTCATTACAATATGTAATTAATGGAAAAGCAAACGATACCATTTACGATCAAAACGTAATTTGCTACAAAGGCGCAGATCATATTTTCGAAGAAATGGAAGGTTTGAAATTTAAAATAAATGCGAAGTCATTCTATCAAACCAATTCTAATCAAGCTTATGAGTTATATAAAATCACTAGAGATTTTGCAGGCCTAACAGGAAATGAATTGGTTTACGATTTATATACAGGCACAGGCACTATTGCACAATTTGTAGCAAAACAAGCCCGTAAAGTTATAGGTGTAGAATCTGTACCCGATGCCATTACCGCGGCCAAAGAAAATGCACAATTAAACAACATTAATAACGTTGAATTCTATGTGGGCGACATGAAACATGTTTTTAATGATGCATTTATTAAAGCGCACGGACATCCTGATATTATAATTACCGATCCGCCACGTGATGGTATGCACAAAGACGTTGTTCAACAAATATTAAATATAGCACCAAAAAAAGTAGTTTATGTGAGTTGTAATAGTGCCACACAAGCACGAGATTTAGCCTTAATGGATGCCCAGTATAAAGTAACAAAAACCCAAGCAGTTGATATGTTTCCGCAAACTTTTCATGTGGAAAATGTTGTACTTTTGGAAAGAAGATAAAACGTTGATGTGTTTATTTGTTAATTCGTTTAGAAAATAGGATGAGATTATATTCATTTGAAAAATTAAAAGTATGGAAGGACTCTATAGAATTGGTAAAATCTATATATAATGTTACCAATACTTTCCCTTCAGAGGGAAAATTTGGACTTATAAGTCAGTTAAGAAGATGCTCCGTTTCTATTGCTTCAAACCTAGCAGAAGACACATCAAGAAAAACTAATAAAGATAAAGCTCATTTCACAACAATATCATTCAGTTCCTCAATGGAATTATTAAATCAGCTTATAATTTCAAAAGAACTAAATTTTTTGAATGAAAATGATTATGTATTATTGAGAGATCAAATTGAAAAAATAACCAATATGCTCAATGCGTTGCGAAAAGCACAATTAAACGCATAATCAGATAAACAAATAAACATGCTACAATTCGTTTAATGAAAAAAACAATCCTTCTTTTTATATTGTTCTTAATAATTGGAAATTACAGTTGCGAGCGCGATGACATTTGTCCTGAAAGTACGCCTACTACGCCTAGTTTAATAATTGATGTTTTTGATTTTAATAGTCAAGAAGACAAAAAAAACATATTCAATTTGGTAATTGCTGGTGTTGATAATGAGGACATTTTACCTGGCTATAGTTTTGTCTCTAGCAATAATTTAGTGTTACCGTTAAAAACAGACGTAAACAATACACAATATATACTTGTAAAAGAAGCTACAATTGATGATAACGGCACACCGGATGATTCTACTGATGATATCATTATTGGTAATTACGATACTGTAAGCATAAACTACAGCAGAACAAATATATTTGTATCTCGTGCTTGTGGGTATAAGACTATTTATGAAAACGTAACACTAACGGTTGTGCAAGATGGTGACAACTGGATACTATCAAGCACACCATTAAACCCAAACCAATCTGTAGAAAATGAAACAACAGCGCACTTTAACATATTTCATTAGTAGCTTAATACTACTACTTTTGTGTGTGTCTGTTCATGCACAAAATGATAGTACAGTAAAAGACTCAATCATAATAAAAGAAAAATACGGACTTCGTGTTGGTGGTGATATTGGAAAACTAATTCGTTCGTTTGCCGATGATGATTACAGTGGTTTTGAGGTAATGGCAGATTACCGACTTAAAAAACGTTTATATATTGCTGGAGAAATTGGCTTTGAAGAAAAAAACACCATTACAGATTATTTAGATATCACAAGTAAAGGAAGCTATATTAAAGGCGGTATTGATTACAATATGTATCAAAACTGGTTAAATATGGATAACATGATTTATACAGGTTTTCGCATCGGGGCCAGTACGTTTAGTCAAAATCTTAATAGTTTTACGGTTTACACAACCGATCAATATTGGGAACCTCAATTTACATCAAACGATTTAAAAGAGTTTAATGGTTTAACAGCTTTATGGGTAGAACTTATTCTAGGCATGAAGGTCGAATTATTCAATAATTTATTTTTAGGGCTTAACGTGCAACTTAAAATTATGGCAAGTGAAACAGAACCAGATAATTTTGGTAATGTTTATGTTCCTGGGTTTAACAAAACGTTTGATAGTAGCGGAATAGGTGTAGGTTACGGCTATACTATGTCGTATCGAATACCACTTTATAAAAAGGATAAATAGAGCTTTAAAAGATTAAAACTAATTAGTTTTAATCAAATCTTTAGATGGATTAATCTTTGATACCTTTAAAACAATAGGTAACGAAAAAGGCATATCAATTAGCTCGCCATTTTTATAACCAGATTTAATAGCATCAGGAATGTTATTTAAAACTCTTTCTACTTCTTTAGCATAAATAGGGTTTGATGCTCGTACTCTCACATCAATTATTTTTCCTTTGGTATCAACTTTAAATATGCAGAATATCTCATAATCTTGAGAAGCCAATAAACTTGTTTTTAAATTTTTATCAAAATTGGAAACCACATAATCATTTATTTTTCTTGAAAAACAATTTCTTAAATCAATAGGATTATTTGAACCTCCACAACCTTTATATATTGGATATACTTTTACATCAGGTGTTGTACTGCATTTTATTGACTTTACATTATTAACCTTAGTTAAAATTTGATAAGTGTAAAGATCTAAAACATTATTAGAATTTATATTTAATTTCTCTTTTGGGTAATCTTTAAATAATTTAATGATTTTTTCATTAAGTCCTTTTACTGAAGAGTTACATTTAATATTTACCAAATCACCGCTTTTATCTATGCTAAAACTAACAGTAATACTTTTTCTGTTTGAAAAAATATCAGCCGTATCCAATTCTTTTTGAGTTATAAAGCGTTTAAAATAAAGTGATAATTCATTTTCCGAATTAGGGTTTGTAGATTTAGTATATTGAGATTCTTCTTCGTGTTTAAAATTTTCAGCATCAATTTGTAACGTTATTATTTCTTTAAAAAATTCTCTTGTTGGATTACCATTTCGAGTTGCCACGCTCTTAACTCGAGGAAACAAACTAACAACTCTATTTAATTCTATCGTTAAACTATCCGTTGGCGCTTTGCAGTTTACATTAATTATGTTGCCTTCATCATCTATATGAAACCGAGCTCCTAGCTTTAATTCACCTAATATTCCAGATTTTTCAATTTCTTTAAGCGAAATGGTATTAATGATATGGGCTTCCAATTTATCTTTCATGCATTTCTTCAAACCTGAATAAGTCTTGAAATTTTCACAACCATCAACAACAGCATAAGTGTCAAAAATAATATTGGAACTGCATTTAATTATGTTTTTACCATTTTCTCTAGAAACTATTTGTAAGACATAAATAAAAGGTTTGCTTTGTTTTGGAATGTTTAAATCTTTAATAGGGTATCTTTTAAAAATACCAATAACCATTTTATTAAATTCAGAGTATTTAGAATTTACCTTAATATTTACTGGCTCATTATTCTTATCTAAATAAAAGGTTAAAAATATTCTTTTTTTATGTTCAGCAGCTTCATAAAAGTCAACAGCCTCCAACATTTTATAATTAAACCGTTTCTTAAAATAATTTGAAAGTTCGTTGGTTTCGCTAGGCTTTGCATAAGCATCAAACTCTCCATATTTATCATTGTACTTATCTTCAAAACTTAAAGTATCTGTTTGAGAATTACAAAAAACACTTGAAAATAAAATCAAAAGAAATATTATTCTACTCATAAAACTAGAATTATTTTTAATTTAATGAATTTGAAAGATATAAAAATTGTAAGACATTAATCTCTAAAATGATTGAAATTAAAAACACATAAATTATATATCTTTGTTAAAAATTTATCAAATTCATTAATGCCAAAAAACAAATATAAAATAGCCGTTATTCAACTAAACTTGAATAATACCCCAGAAAACAATTTAGAAAAATGTATAAAATGGGTTAAAGATGCAGCCAAAAAAGGAGCAGAAGTTATCTCATTGCCAGAATTATACAGTAGCCATTTTTTTTGCCAAAGTGAAGATGTTGATAATTTCGCTTTCGCAGAGCCTTTATACAGCACATCATTTAAGGCGTTTAGTGCTTTAGCTAAAGAATTAGGAGTAGTTATTATTGTACCTTTTTTCGAAAAAAGAATGGCCGGTGTGTATCATAACAGTGCTTATATTATTGATACCGATGGTTCTGAAGCTGGTTTATACCGTAAAATGCATATTCCAGATGATCCTCATTTTTACGAAAAATTTTATTTCACTCCTGGCGATATTGGTTTTAAATCATTTCCAACTAAAAAAGGAAATATAGGCACGTTAATTTGTTGGGATCAATGGTATCCAGAAGCAGCAAGATTAACCGCTTTACAAGGTGCCGAGGTTTTATTTTACCCAACAGCCATTGGTTGGCATCCGCAAGAAAAAGAAGAATATGGCGAAAATCAACAAGGCGCTTGGATGAATGTGATGCGTGGTCATGCCGTAGCAAATGGCATTTACGTTGCAGCTGCCAATAGAATTGGTTTAGAAAAATACCTGCCAGATACTAACGGTATTGAGTTTTGGGGGTCTTCATTTATTGCTGGTCCACAAGGTGAAATTCTAGCACAAGCATCAGTAGATAAAGAAGAAATTTTAATAGCAGAGGTTGATTTAAGTCTACAAGAAAATGTACGTCAAAATTGGCCTTTTTTAAGAGACAGACGCATCGATAAATATGGCGATATTACTAAAAGAGTAATAGATTAATAATGGAAAATAATTGGCGATTTCCAGCAGAATGGGAGAAACAACAAGGGATTTTATTATGTTTTCCGCATAATGGTAACGATTGGCCTGGGAAGTATGAAGCCATTCAATGGGCGTTTGTAGAGTTTATTAAAAAAATTGCGCATGTTGAAACGGTTTTTCTTGTTGTAGCCAATGAAAAACTAAAGCAGAAAGTTCTTGGCATGCTCGAAATTGCGCATGTTGAGTTGAAACATGTATCTTTTATTATTCATAAAACCAATCGCAGTTGGATGCGCGATTCTGGACCTATTATTGTGAAAAATAGTTCAAAGCGAGTAGCATTAAACTTCAATTTTAATGGTTGGGCTAAATATAACAATCACAAATTAGATAAAGGTGTTCCTTCAAAAGTTGCAGATTTTTTAAAAATGCCTTTAGAGCAAGTTACATATAACGAAAAACCCGTAGTTGTTGAAGGTGGTGCTATTGAAGTAAATGGTAAAGGTAGTTTGATAACGTCTGAGGAATGTTTACTTCATCCAACAATTCAAGTACGAAATACAGGTTTTACAAAAGCAGATTATGAAGCTGTTTTTAAACAATACTTAGGAATTACTAATGTAATTTGGTTAGGAAACGGTATTGAGGGCGATGACACACACGGCCATATTGATGATTTGGCTCGTTTTGTAAATGAAGACACGATTATTACAGTTTTAGAAGACAATCCAAAAGACAACAATTACAAACCTCTTCAAGACAATTTAAAACGTTTGCAATCTGCGACTTTAGAAACAGGAAAAAAACCAAACATAGTAACTTTACCAATGCCTAAGCGTATAGATTTTGATGGGATTAGGTTACCGGCAAGTTATGCTAATTTTCTTATTTTAAACAAAACCGTTTTAGTTCCTACTTTCAATGATAGTAATGATCGCATAGCTTTAAACACTATTGCGAAGTGTTTTCCTGATAGAGAAATTATAGGCATTAACGCTACCGATTTTATTTGGGGGTTTGGCACATTGCATTGTTTGAGTCAGCAAATACCTAAATAAATAGTATTATCTTAACTGGTAATTATATGAAAAAATCATTCTTAATATTCATTTTTATGTTTGTCTCTTCTAATCATAATGCACAAGCTAAATTTGAACCTAAAAATGGTGAATGTCTATTTTTTATTGGGCAAGATTTACAAGCCATTGGTGGTCTTAAAAATTACACAGATGGCTATTGCAACCATTTTGATATTCCCGCAGGAATTACTTTATATACAAATTTTTCACCAGGTGATGAGTCGTTTGGTTACTATCAAAAAGGAAATGATGGTATTAAAACCATTGCAAACTGGGGTGCCGAAGATTCTTGTGCACAATGTTATATTGATAATCCAAATTTTAATAACAGTTTGCTAGCTATCGGATTATCATTAGTAAATCATGAAAAAAAAGTAGCAAAAGGCGAGCATGACAATCTAATTAAAGAATTAGGTGAATGGATAAAATCCACTTCACGTCCTGTATTTTTAAGAATAGGTTACGAATTTGATGGCTGGGATTGGAATAACTATAACAAGAAACATTATTTAGCTGCTTGGAAACGTATTCATCAAGTATTTGATGATATGAAAATTGACAATGTGGCCTTTGTATGGCAATCAAAAGGTTGGGACTCAAATCAAAAGGTACTTGAAGATTGGTATCCAGGTGATGATTTGGTAGATTGGTGCGCCTATTCCTATTTTGGAAACCCCGATACAGAAATGCTCACATTTGCCAGAAAACATAATAAACCTGTATTTATAGCTGAAGCAACTCCTGTTTTAGAGGATGGAGGTTTATTCTTCGACAGCTACCTTAGTAAACCTGACGTAGCAAAACGAGCTTGGAACCAATGGTTTATACCTTTTATTAAAACCTTGAATGATAATAAAGATCTTATTAAAGCCTTTTCATACATAAACGTCAACTGGTCTGTGCAACCCATGTGGATAACAAACCCCGTATTTCAAAAAGTAGATTCTCGAATTCAAGAAAGTGACTATATTTCTGAAAAATGGATTGAAGAATTTTCTAAACCAAGGTATTTAAAACCAACTTCGGAATTATTTGAAAAATTAAATGATAAATAAAAACGATTTACCTTAATAAAGCATATATTCTTTTATAATTTTGATATTCTATCTAAGTTGTTCTTCAACTAAAAGGTTTAGGCAAGGAAAAGTAAACCCAACTAAAGGCTGATAAATTACCCAAATAAGATTATTGAATTATCGAATAAACATTTATCAGACGATAGTTTTATTGACATACATTAAATCCAATCATCGCATTAACCAAACACTTTTGTTAAAAAAGAGCACAAAGTATTCAAAGCAATAATTATTTTTTAGCACTAAGATTGAGACATTTACTTCATTATTAAAATTTTATTTCTTTACTTTACAAAAACCATTAACCAACCAAAAAATGAACCCTCACAAAACAGAACGCTTACATGCGTTAGACTCTCTGCGTGCTATAATGATGCTATTAGGATTAGTAATTCACTCCGCTATCACTTACGGTGTAATTGACTATGGTGGAGGATGGTCCTTAAAAGACCCAAACGCAATACATTTATCTAATGATTATATAGTAAGTTTTATACACGCCTTTAGAATGCAATTATTTTTTGTTGTTGCTGGTTTTTTTGGTGCTATGTTGTTTTATGAAAGACAACCTTTAATAATGCTTAAAAACAGAGTTTCAAGAATAGTATTTCCTTTCTTAGTATTTGTTGTATTACTCTGGCCAACTATCGTATTTACATTTGGTTATACTAAATTAGTATTTATTGGGGATAGTGATGCTTTAGCAAATACTCTAGCTAATTTTTCAAGCTTAAATTCATGGATTCCACAACGTACTTTTCACTTATGGTTTTTATATTATTTGGCTCTAATAACATTTGTTTCAGTAGGTCTTGGATTAATCTTTAAAAAATTACCAACTTTATCTAATCGTATTTCCACAGCATTTAGCTGGGTTATTCAAAAAACTGTGATGCGTATCTTAATTTTTGCAGGTCTTATGGCTCTTATTTATTTTTTAATGGGTACTTCTTCAGTTGCAACTTCTACATCATTTATACCAGATTTTAATACGTTTTTATATTACATATTTTTCTATTTAGTAGGTTGGGTTTTATTCAAATCTAAACACCTGTTGGATACCATAAAGCAATCGGATTGGATATCTACTATTTTAGGTGTTATTTTATTTTCAGTCTATTTTTTTATGAATGAATCTTTGAATTATGAGTTGATTATAATTATTAAATCAACCATGGTTTGGTTATTTATTTTCGGAATCACTGGTTTGTTTATTCGATATGGAAGTAATCACTCTTCAAGAATGAGATATATATCAGATTCATCCTATTGGGTTTATTTATTGCATTTACCTTTAACGGCAATAATACCAGCTTTAATTTCCGATTGGCCATTACCAGCTTCATTAAAATTCTTATTTGTTTTAATCAGCTCAGGTATTATTTGTTTTGTAACCTATCATTATTTAGTAAGAGCAACCTTTATTGGTAAGTTTTTAAATGGCAGATCTTACACCAGAAGCATTAAAGATATTAAGCACGAAACACAGATAATACCAAAACTTGAGGGGGTTAATTCTTAACGGAACTATCTTTTTAAGTGTTATTTAGGATGTTTAGTAGCACATTATTTCTGTAAATGATTAGCCATTTTTCCTAAGATTTTTTTGGGGTTATTTTGTTT
This sequence comes from Flavobacteriaceae bacterium, assembly GCA_049791475.1. Taxonomy (GTDB): domain Bacteria; phylum Bacteroidota; class Bacteroidia; order Flavobacteriales; family Flavobacteriaceae; genus CAXBID01. The sequence continues at coordinate 11,975 of JBAQZZ010000108.1, forward strand.
TGTTTGTTTTTCATTTAAGCATATTTTAGTTTATAGCTTGCTTTATAAATACCTATAAGTGTGTATTGATTTTTTGGTAAGAAAATTCTAATTTTGCTTATCGGTGATATATAAATCAGTTAAATAGATTTATACCTAATTGACAGGTATAATTATGGCAAAAATTTCATGACTGAGGAAGAAATAAAATCTAAATTATCTAATGGTTGGTTATTCTATTTTGATTAACAACGTCATTGCGAGGACGCAGGACGTGGCAAGCTGTTTAATGGTTACTTGAATTTTAATACACTTTT
>JBAQZZ010000109.1:0-1647 GCA_049791475.1 Flavobacteriaceae bacterium
ATGTATTATACTGTATTTTTTTCAATTCGACCAAATAAAGCATTCTCCTCCTCACTTTGGCTAAAGACAAGTTCAAAATGAAACTGATTTGAATATTTCAGATTAAGATCTAGTAATTCCGCATAAAAACTAGTGTCTTTAGGTGTTTTATTACCATAAATTAAAATAAATTTGCTTAAAGGCTCTTCTACTAAAACGGTCTTTATAATGCTCATGATTGGAGTAATACCACTACCAGTTGCAAAACCTACAATAATTCTTGCTGTTGATTTATTTGGCTCGAAAACAAAACGTCCTTTTGGTGGGGCTACCTCCAAAACATCATTAGCTTTTAACAGAGTATTTGCATAAACTGAAAACAATCCGTTTTCAACTTTTTTAATAGCGACTTTTAGTTCATTACTTTTTGGAGAAACACATAACGAATAATCTCTACGAATTTCCTTTTCTGCTATTTTGGTTTTAAGTGTGATGTATTGCCCTGCTTTAAAGGTAAAAATTTCATTTAAATTTGGAGGTACATTAAAACTAATGATTACAGCGTTATCAGTATCTTTAATAACTTTCTTTATTGTTAGTTGGTGAAATTGTGACATAATTTTCATTTAACATTCATGTGCTTCCGAGTTAAGAAGTAAGGCTTATCTTAATACTCTTAATAAATAAACTTCTTATTATTCATGGGAAACCCTTAAAACAATCTCAATACTTTATTTCTTCTTTGCCTTTTTATTAAATGGGTTTAATAGCTTTCTAACAGTAGGAGATGAGATGTACCACAGTAAAAAACCACTCAAAACTGTTATTAACCCTAAAATAGAAAATATCCTTAAAAGGGTATTGTTAAAGTTATCTCTTCCTTCATAATCCATGGTATGTGTCATCCATAAAAAATCAAAAATACGCCAGTTGCGATGTCTTACGGTTTGAAATTTGCCATCATTAACCGATATATACGCTTTTAGTGCTTCATCATTTGAATAAGAAACTACATACGCTGGCAATTTCCCTACATCCTTTCTTTGGCGAAATTCGTGATGGCCATCAGTCTCTGTTAATATGTCAATTGATGCTACTTTTAAATCATCCCTCATTCTTTTTTTAGCAATATATAATGCTTCATCCTTAGTAATTCCATTTTTTGAATGACCTGTTTTCGCATCAAAAAGCTTGCTTTCATTCAGCCAATAATAGGGCTTGTCCGCAATATTTAACAATTCCAATGAAGTAATGTCTTCGTTTGATTGTAATTCGGTTGGGCCAATCAAATTACCAAATGATGTTTTTAACATCGATGCATTCAGAAATTGGTCGCCATGAATTTCATCAATATCAGTCCAACTAAAATATAAACCACTTATTGTCCACATCAGGAATTGTAAACCCAAAAACAGGCCCAAATAGCGATGGATCTTTCTTATTTTTGATGCTGTATGTCTATTTACCATAATTATTTTATTTTTTTGCAAATAAAAGAACATAGCGCTATTTCCAATAAAGTAGCGCTATAGAACTTTGACTAAATTAGTATCCTCCTTGTGTTTGTACCATCCCTGATGCGTTAATTTCTTCAATTGGAATGGGGTAAATAGTTTGATAGTTATCAAACTTAATCGTTATTTTGTTTAGTGGTATATTTTCATGATC
>JBAQZZ010000110.1:0-7103 GCA_049791475.1 Flavobacteriaceae bacterium
TATCTACTTTTAAATGGTCATCAAAAAACTTAGGGGATAATCTTAAAGATGCAGTAACCCTTTCATAATCATTTGTTTTCACTACACCTTCCGTTTCGTTATAACCAACAGAAGCTCTTAAAGGAACCTTATTAAATAAATAAGCTCTAGCACTAAAATTGTAATCTTGAGTAATGGCAGTTCTATAAATAGCATCTTGCCAATTGGTATTGTAAATTTGACGTTGAATAGGGCTGCCATCCATATCGGTTAGATTAACAATCGTATTAGGTTCATTTGTAGCAACACTTCCTACAGGCACCCCCAAAGCATCCAAATTATTTGGAAAATACGTTTGGGCAAATTTTGCAAATGTATTGCCATCAAAAACGGGGACTTGACTATTTCTACCAATTTCGCTTAAAGATGTTCTTGCAGAGAAATTAAATTTAGCCTCTCCAGAAGTTCCTTTTTTGGTGGTAATGATAAGAACACCATTAGATGCACGAGACCCATAGATAGCGGTTGCAGATGCGTCTTTAAGTACAGTGAAACTTTCAATATCATTAGGGTTTATAAGGCTTAATGGGTTTCCAACACCAGCAACACCTCCATTATCTAAAGGCACACCGTCAATTACTATTAAGGGAGAATTGTTTCCCGAGAGCGAGGAACCTCCTCTAATTCTAATATTTGGGGCAGCATCTGGTTGTCCACCAGCACTTGTAATTCTTACACCGGCAGCTTTACCTTGTAATAATTGATCTGGAGACATTACAGCACCTTGGTTAAAATCTTTAGAAGAAATCACATCAACAGACCCTGTTAAGTCTTCCTTCTTTACAGTACCATAACCAATAATAACAATCTCATCTAATTGAGCAGCATCTTCAGTTAATTGGACTTCTAGTTTTGATTGTCCTGTATAAGTAATCTCTTGAGATTGATATCCTATATAGGAAAATACAATAACGTCTCCGTTATTTACTTCAATACGGTAATTCCCGTCAAAGTCTGTTGCGGTACCAATACTGGTTCCTTTTATAACAACATTAACTCCGGGGAGTGGAATTGAAGTAGATTGTTCTGTTACTGTTCCTGTTACTGACGTTTGTCCGAATATATAGACGGGTGCCAAAAGGAGAAAAAACAGTAAGCTATTAATAATTGTTTTCATACAAATTAGTTTAAAGAATTAGTCATTTTTAGTTCAGTTATATTTTCACTTCTCATTTCAAAGCTAAATAAAGTATATTGTAAACAAACAATTAAGGATTACGAAATATTTTACGAAAACGTTTTCGTGTTGACAACTTTTTAGTTTTTAGGTCAAATTATGAGAAAGTCGCAATAAAATACTGTTCTAAATAATCTTCTATCTTTACAGAAACAAGAGAATTATTGCTATTTTAGGGTGTATTTATAGATTATGAAACATCCATAACTAAAACTTTGATACCCAAGGACAATGATTATATGGATGTACCATGTGTCCGATAAAAAAAGTAGATATAATCACATGAAATGAGTTGTAAAAATTCTTAATATTTTTGGAGATGTTTAATAGCAAATTACAACTGACCTATAAAGAACGATAAGATTTAAACAGATGAAAAGAAAGATTACACTAAAGCAAATTGCGAAGGAACTAGATGTCTCGGTTTCAACGGTTTCTAAGGCACTTAGCAACAGCAAAGAAATTAGTGAAGACACGACACAAAAAATTCAAGCTTTTGCCAAACTTTATAATTACCGGCCAAATAATATTGCGCTTAGTTTAAAAAATAGAAAGACTAAAACCATAGGTATTTTAATTCCTGAAATTGTTCATCATTTTTTTTCAACGGTTATTCGCGGTATAGAAAGGGTTGCAAACCGCAGAGGTTACAATGTTATCGTGGGACTCTCAAATGAATCCTTCACCAAAGAGGTTATAAACATGGAAATGCTTGCAAATGGTAGTATTGATGGGTTTATTCTTTCTATTTCCAAAGAGACTTTACTCAAGCAAGATTATCACCATTTTAACGCTACGATAAATCAAGGGATGCCTATCGTGATGTTTGACAGGGTTGTAAATGAGGTTGATTGCGATAAGGTTATTGTTGATGATTTTAACGGTGCTGTAAAAGCGGTAAAGAAACTTATTGAAAATGGCTGTAAAAATATTGCTTTAATTACCACGTTAGACTATGTAAGTGTAGGTAGGTTAAGAACCCAGGGATACTTAGAAGCTTTGCAAAATAGTGGAATTGTCGCCGATTCAAACCTGATACTGAAAATTGATGATAGTTTAGATGTTGAAAATCATTTGGAGGTTTTAGAGACAGAAATAGCTCAATTTTTTAAGTCTAACCCAAATATTGATGGTGTGTTTGCTGTAAACGAACTTTATGCGGTCTCAGCTATGAAAGTTGCTAGGATGCTCGGATTAAAGATTCCAGACGATATGCAAGTTATTGGATTTACAGATGGTGTACTCTCAAAACATGCAACACCTAGTTTAACAACAGTAAGTCAGCATGGTCAAAAAATGGGCGAACAATCTGCGAATTTATTGATTGACAGATTGGAAGCTGAAGACGCAGAACCTGAGCAATACTTCACAAATAACGACCAAAAACGTGACTTCATAAAGGTAGTTATCGAGACCGAAATTATTGAAAGAGAATCCACTAAATAGTTTCGTGGAAAAATCTCGATAAAAATTTTTATTAGGAAAAACAATATTCTTTTATATCTTTGAACCAAATTCAAAACTTATATTTTCACTTCTCACATAAGTTTTGATAAGTTATACCAACATTATTTTAATGTTATATTGGTACAAAACCGCTTATCAAATAGTATTCATTTAAAACATACTATTTAATGGAAAAGCGTCGATTAAGTTTCTGGCAAATCTGGAACATGAGTTTCGGGTTTCTAGGAATCCAAATGGGCTTTGCACTCCAAAATGCCAACGCAAGTAGAATACTTCAAATTTTCGGAGCTGATGTTCACGAACTCTCATGGTTTTGGATCATTGCGCCTTTAATGGGTTTAATTGTTCAGCCAGTAATCGGCCATTATAGCGATAAAACTTGGGGACGATTTGGCAGACGAAAACCATATTTTTTAGTAGGCGCTATTTTAGCCTCTATAGGTTTAGTGTTCATGCCACAAGCAGATATGTTTATCGCGTTCCTACCCGCACTTTGGGTTGGCGCAGGCATGCTTATGATAATGGACGCGTCTTTCAATATTGCTATGGAACCTTTTCGTGCATTAGTTGGTGATAACTTAAGAACCGACCAACGTACTTTAGGTTTTAGCGTACAAACTGCGCTTATTGGTTTTGGAGCCGTCATTGGATCTTGGTTACCTTACGCATTAACCAATTGGTTTGGTGTATCAAACGAAACCGTTTCAGGAGTTGTTCCTGCTAATTTAATTTGGTCATTTATAATTGGATCTGTTATTTTAATTATTTCCATTTTAATTACCGTTGCTACAACCAAGGAATATTCACCTGAAGAATTGGCAAGTTTTGATGATGAACAAGCACATTCTGATGCCATGGTTAAAGATGGTGAAGAAGAAAAATCTAGCTTGTTGGATATTTTTGATGATTTCAAAAAAATGCCAACAACCATGCGCCAACTAAGTTGGGTACAGTTCTTTTCTTGGTTTGGACTTTTCGGCATGTGGGTGTTTGCAACGCCAGCCATAGCACAACATATTTATGGTTTACCCTATACAGATAGCAGTTCTGCCATGTATCAAGACGCGGGTGATTGGATAGGCATTCTTTTTGGGGTTTATAATTTAGTTTCTGCTTTTTACGCTTTTGCATTGCCATACATTGCAAAAAAAATTGGTAGAAAACGTACGCATTCCATATCTTTAATTATTGGTGGTTTAGGGCTACTTTCCATTTACATTATGCCCGATAAAAACTGGCTTATCGTTTCTATGATAGGCGTAGGTATTGCTTGGGCAAGTATTTTGGCAATGCCTTATGCTATTTTAGCGGGTTCTATCTCGCCTAAAAAAATGGGTGTTTACATGGGTATTTTCAATTTCTTTATTGTAATACCTCAAATTATCAATGCCTTAATTGGCGGACCGCTTGTAAAATATGCGTATGGTAATCAAGCCATATTTGCTTTAATTATGAGTGGTGTAAGTTTTTTAATAGCAGCATCTTTAGTTTATAAGGTTAAAGATGTTGACGATGTAATTCAATAAAATAATAACAAAACTCTTAACCCGCCCGAGTAAGAGTTCCCCCCTTTTTGGGGGGGCTAGGGAGCTTTTAGTATGAATAAAATAGGAATTATATTCGATTTAGACGGTGTTATTGTCGACACTGCAAAATATCATTTTTTAGCTTGGAAAGAGCTTGCAGATGATTTAGGTTTTGAGTTTACCGAAACGCATAACGAATTATTAAAAGGTGTTAGTCGGGTAAGGTCATTAGAGATTCTTTTAGATATCGGTAAAGTGGAACTTTCAGATGAAATTAAACAAGAATATCTTATCAGTAAGAATACCCATTACCTTGAATATATCAACAAAATGGGATCTGAAGAAATTCTGCCAGGAGTAATCGAGCTTTTAGATACTTTGGACAATTTAGGTATTAAATATGTTTTAGGTTCTGCTAGTAAAAACGCACCACTTATTTTAAAACAAGTTGGTCTTTTTAATCGATTCGCAGGTATTGTTGATGGTAACAGTGTATCCAAAGCCAAACCAGATCCTGAAGTATTTTTAATAGGTGCTAAAAAGCTAAATCTAAAACCAAAAAACTGTATTGTTTTTGAAGATGCCATTGCAGGCATTGAAGCGGCAAATAAAGCAAATATGATTTCAATAGGAATTGGCGATAAAGGTGTTTTAAGTGAAGCCGATTTCAATTTTAACAACTTAACTGAGATAAATACTGATTTTATCAAAGAATTAATGATTAGAAAAGAGAACAAAGAAAATAGAGAAGAGAAAAAAGAAAAGAGAACATAGAAGCAAATCTCAAGTTTATTCTTGATTGATAATTTCTAGAGTTTATCTGATTAAAATAAAAAATAATAATCGAGAAATAGAGTCATTAGTTAGTGAGGTCTAACAGCGAAGCGGTCTAATGTCTATTCTCTATCATCTTAATAATAATGAATCAAGATTATATAAAACCAGATAACTGGTCCATCATAGAAGAAGGCTTTGATACGAGTCGTGTAAAATCTTCTGAAAGCTTATTTAGTATTGGTAATGGTGCTATGGGGCAACGTGCCAATTTTGAAGAGCACTATTCAGGCTCAACCTTTCAAGGCAGTTATATTGCAGGCGTTTATTACCCAGATAAAACCCGCGTTGGCTGGTGGAAAAACGGCTATCCTGAGTATTTTGCAAAAGTATTAAATGCACCGAATTGGATTGGAATTAATGTAGAAATAAATGGCGAACAACTCGATTTATTCACCTGTAAAACGGTCGAAAACTTTAAAAGAGAACTCAACATGCAAGAAGGTTGGTTGTCCAGAAGTTTTACAGCAACATTAAAAAACGGAATTGTTGTAGCTGTTGACACGAAACGTTTTTTAAGCTTAGATTTAGATGAAGTTGGTGCTATTAAATATGCTATAAAACCAATTAATAGTAATGCAGAAATCACGTTTCAACCGTATTTAGACTCTGGTATTACTAATGAAGATACCAATTGGGATGATAAGTTTTGGGACACCTTAAATGTGAGTCATAAAAATCATCAAGCATTTATTGAGGCTAAAACGATGAAAACCAATTTTTATACCTGTACGTTTATGCAATCGCAGGTTTTTATAAATGGAAAATCTTTAATCATAGAACCTAAAATTAAAGCAGATGCAACCTACGCTTCATGTTGTTACAAGCATAAAGTGAACCAAAATGAAACCTATACTATTCATAAATTTGGAGGCTATGTGGTAGATACAAATCATGATAAAAGCGAATTGGTTTCTGCAGTAAAAAGTGTTTTAAAAGTTGCTACAAAAAAGGGATTCGATCAATTATTAGAAGACCAAAAACGGGCTTGGGCATCAATTTGGAGTATGTCAGATATTACCATTTCTGGCGATGTAAAAGCACAACAAGGTATTCGTTTCAATATTTTTCAGCTTAATCAAACGTATTTAGGAAAAGATTCTAGATTAAATATTGGTCCAAAAGGATTTACAGGTGAAAAATATGGCGGCAGTACGTATTGGGATACTGAGGCTTATTGCATTCCTTTTTACATGGCAACTAAAGACCAAAAAGTAGCCAGAAGTCTTTTGGAGTATCGCTACAATCATTTACAAAAAGCCATCGAAAATGCTGAGAAATTAGGTTTTAAAAACGGGGCTGCATTATATCCAATGGTTACCATGAATGGCGAAGAATGCCATAACGAATGGGAAATTACATTTGAAGAAATTCATAGAAATGGCGCTATTGCTTTTGCTATTTATAATTACCATCGTTACACTAATGACTATTCATATATTCCTGAAAAAGGGATTGAAGTTTTAATAGGAATTGCTCGTTTTTGGCAACAACGCGCTACCTTTTCAAACGATAAAAAGAAGTATGTTATTTTAGGCGTTACGGGACCAAATGAATATGAAAACAATATAAATAACAATTGGTACACAAACTATTTAGCAAAATGGTGCATTAATTATGCTATAGAAAATATTAAGAAAATAGAAGATGAGTACGCTTCAGATTTTACAAGAATTATGAATAAAGTGAAGCTTTCTATTTTGGAGTTAGATGAATGGAAAGCGGTTGCCGATAATATGTATTTTCCATATTCAGAAAAGCACAATATTTATCTTCAACAAGACGGATTTTTAGATAAGGAATTGATTACGGTTTCAGATTTAGACAAGTCGCAACGCCCTATAAATCAAAAATGGAGTTGGGACAGAATTTTACGTTCGCCATATATTAAACAAGCCGATATTTTACAAGGTTTCTATTTGTTTGAAGACCAATTTACAGAAGACCAATTAGAACGTCATTTTGATTTTTACGAGCCATTTACCGTTCACGAAAGTTCTTTATCGCCTTGTGTCCACAGTATTCAAGCCACGAAATTAGATAGAATGGAGCAAGCTTAT
>JBAQZZ010000111.1:0-4030 GCA_049791475.1 Flavobacteriaceae bacterium
TTACTGGTTAAAAAACTAAATGACGCACTCAGGGGTGTTTTACCAAACTTTTGCTTAATAAATAAATCTGTGGTACGCCAGGCTAAAGGGTTCTTATTTTTCATTAGTTTTATCCGATCCAAAAAGATGGACTGCTCTTTACTGATTAATTGCCTAAATAATTCAGGGAATTGCAAGGGAGCATCAATGGCAATTGTAATTTTTGCAACAAAATGATATTTTTCTAAAACTTTTTGTATTGTAGATTTAACATGATAAACATCGATTGAGGAAGCCCGATTTAGCTTGATTTCCGATTCGGAAGCTTCCAAAATACACAAGCCATGATTTTTGCCACTCCAGCCGCCAACATCCCAACCGATGGAAATCTCCATTTTTTTTACTTCTTTTACCATTTGTTATTCAATTTAGTTAGAAAAGGGTTCTAATTGAAACAATCAAAGTTTCTTTTGATGTGTCATTAAATGAATGAAAGTGCCTTTGAAAACAAAAATTGCTTGGTTATTTTGAATTTCAATCATGTTAAAATATTTTCAACAAATATACACTTTGTGGTGTGCCATTGTTTTTGCGGGTTTATTTCTACTCCTATTTCCTTTTTTTCTCATACTGATACCTTTTCCCGCTTGGCATAAGCATTGCTTTTATTTAAATAAAATTTGGGCATGGACCGCTCTTAAATTAGTTGCTATTCCTACAGAGATTATTGGTAAGAATCACATTATTAAAAAGCAACAATACGTGTATTGTTCCAATCATTTTTCTTTGTTAGACATATTAAGTTTTGGCTTTGCCCCCAACCCTGTATTATATGTGGGTAAAAAGTCATTAGCAAAAATTCCTCTTTTCGGGTTTATGTTTAGCAGATTACATGTAACAGTTGACAGAGCAAGTTTGAAAAATAGTTATACAGCGCTTCAATTAGCGATTTCCAGGATGAATAATAGCAGAAGTTTAGTAATGTATCCGGAAGGAGGTATTTACAGTAAAAACATACCCAAAATGGTTCGCTTTAAAGATGGTGCATTTAGGGCAGCTATTGAAAAACAAATTCCACTTGTACCTGTGACACTTCCGGATAATTGGATAATTTTACCTGATGAAAAAATTCCTCTGATTACAAGGAGGAAAATGAGAATGATTTTTCACGAACCTATTTCTACTCAAGGGCTCAATTTAACGGATGTGCCTGCGTTAAAACAACAGGTTTATGATGTTATCGACAAAGAATTAGAAAAGCATAATTCGAAATCATGGGTATAAATAAAGAAACTTTAGAAAAAATAGCTCATCTGGCAAGACTTGAATTTGACGAGAAATCGGAAGAGAAAATGCTGAAGGATATGAATAATATTTTAACTTTTGTAGAGAAATTACAGGAGTTAGATACTGAAAACGTAGAGCCTTTACAAAGCATGTCTTTTGAGGTGAATCAATTAAGAGAAGATGAAAAGGGGGAACATTTGGCTCACGATAAAGGCTTAAAAAATGCACCTAAGAAAGACGAAAATTACTTTAGAGTACCAAAGGTAATTGAGTAAAGAACTGCTTAATTTCAATGATCTTCAATAGATGGGCGCACAACAATTTTTAATAGAATCAATAATAAACTATACATAAATGTCGCATCTCAATTTTTGGAAAGGATGGAATAAAGGATACCGAGGCATTTATGTAATGCTACTAGTTGTTTTTGTATGTTTTTTGGCTGGCTTTTTAATATTGCAATATCTGGGGCTTGAGATAGCAGCACCACTCGAAACTGTCAGGAAAACGCAAAGTATAGAGGTAGTACTTCATAATATTTCAGATTTTGTATTTGAATTAGGGGTGCCTACCAGGAATTATGTTGTTTTTCAAGGCTTTTTAGCATTAAAAACGGGCTTTATGCCTCATGCTAGCTATATATTATTAGCCATAGTTTTTCTATCGTTCTCTTTTTTATTAGCTGCATCTACCTATTTTAGCCGCCTTTGGTTTCTGGTATTTCAATCTATAATAGTTATCTGGATTATTACGCTCAAGCTACAGTATTTACAACTGCTTGGTATGAATAATCAAATTTTCACTTATTCGTTTATCGGCCTTTTTCTACTAATTGGGTATATTTTCCATGCTTTTAAAACTGATATTAACCTAGCTAAAAGATGGCTCAGTTTTTCTGCACTTTTAGTAGCCCTATTTTTATTAGTGAAATTTGGATCTTATGTGGCTTCCCCTGTATTATTTATGGCGCAACATGGTATTATAGTACCTATCATATTATCGATCATATTTATATTTAATGTGTCTTATGAGGTTGTTTTACATATCCTTTATTTATTAGCCTCAAAGAAAAATGAAGAGGGCAGTTCTAATCTATCACATTTCCTTATTTTAAGTGTCTTATATCTGGGTTATGTAGGTTTAACCTATGCTAAAAATGATTACCTCATTAATTGGGATATTATTTATCTTGATGAATTTTTACTATTAGCTATTTCTGCTGTTCTAGGTATTTGGGGTTTCAGAAAGAGAAATGAATTAATAGTGAAGCAATTACCTTTTAGGCCGCTTGGAGGATATTTATATTTGGTTTTTGGTATTTTAACTTTTGCTACTATTGCCTGGGTATTTATTACTGCTAACGATCCGTTTATAGACGCTTTCGAAGATATGATTATCTTCTCTCATTTAGGTTTTGGCCTAATATTTTTAATCTATGTTATTTATAATTTTTTGGGGTTACTCAAGGCTGGTCATGGAATTTACCCGGTAATTTTTAGACCGGTAAATGTTCCTTACAATTTAGTAAGGCTTTTAGGTTTAGGCGTTGTTTTTTTATTAGTACTTAAGGTTTCCTATTTGCCCTATAATCAAGCTATTTCAGGTTATTATAATGCATTGGGCGATTATTATGAGCAAATTGATAATAAGGAATCCGCCAATCTAACATACAAAATTGCCAGACAATACTCTGTAACAAATCATAAATCAAATTTTAAGATTGGGCAGATGTCTTATAACGACAAAAACTGGGTGGAAGCTTCTAATTATTTTAAGCTGGCAAACCAGAGAAGACCTACAGTACAATCTTATGTGAACCGAGTGCAAACTCTTATTAATGCAAAACTTTACTTCGATGCATTTTTCGTAATTGAAGAAGCTCAACTAACATTTCCTGATAATGGGTATGTACAAAACATGATGGGTTTGGTTTATGAGCAATTAAATAAGGTTGATTCTTCCTTTATCTATTTTGATGCAGCTTTGCGGTCTGGAAACTCCAAGGAAATTAGACAGGTAGCTGAAGCCAACAAACTAGCTTTATTTGCTAAGAATAAAATAGATGAGGACTTGCCACTTTGGGAAGATGTAGCATTAGAGTCCACACCTATTAAGGCAAATTACTTCGCACTAGCTAACCAAAAAAAGATTTCTATTACAGCGTTTGATTTAAATACTTCTGAATATAATCCCTATTTAACTTACAACGACTTTTCTTTTCTCTTTAATTACAGTATGAATAAAACTTTAATTAATAAGGAGTTAAAGGCAGATTCTATAGTGTGGTTGAATGATTATGTTGAGAATGAAGATTTTCATAAATCCATCAACTTTGCCATTGCTAATAGAGAAAATTATTCAGGTAATATTAAGTCTGCATACTCCTATATTTATGAGTTAGAAAATGCAGATATATCAGATGCAGGATTTTATTTTCTTACTCATGGAATGTGGTTATATGAACAAGGAGCCTTTGATTTAGCTGTTGAAAAATTTGAGAAAGCAGAGCAACTGAAAATGAGTAAGGCTATTACCTTTAAAATACTTGCCCTCATCCAAGGCGGTAGATTATATGAGGCAGCAAAAGCTTTTAAAGCACAGTTTAAAGGTAATCTGGTAGATTCAGATGATTTAAGACAAGACCCTCTTTACCTATTTTTACAAGGAAATGTAGATGAATTACCTGAGAATTTTCGTTATTTATGGTTAAAGACTAATGCCTCTTTGCAACCCTCTCAACAAGATAGTCTTATAAATGGGCTTC
>JBAQZZ010000112.1:0-13025 GCA_049791475.1 Flavobacteriaceae bacterium
CCACTCACTCCTCACTTCTCACTCTTAAACCGTATCTATAAAGCTTTTTTCCGTTTTATTAAAAATTAAAATGCCTAGTAAAAACACAACTATAGCAAATATTAAAGTATACACCACACCAAATGCAGATGTTGTGCCTTCTCCCAAAAGCAAAAATCTTGAAAACTCGATGACGTAAGCCATAGGGTTATAATCTACCGCCCAAGCAAATCCATTTGCTTCAAATAAACTGTAAGGCAGCATAACTAATGAGATATACATAAGCAGCTGCACACCAAAGTTTAAAAGAAACGACAAATCTCTATATTTTGTAACCATGGAGGATATCACCATGCCCAAGCCTAAACCTAAAAGGCCCATGACCAGAACTATAACTGGAAAAAAAACAATATACCCGCTGGGTCTAACAAGGCTTCCTTGTATAATAAAAACAAGATAAAATATAAAAAATATACAAAGCTGAATTCCAAACTTTATTAGATTGGAGAGCACTATAGATAATGGCATAATGACTCTTGGAAAATAGACCTTACCAAAAATAGCTTGATTTTTCTTAAAGGTATCTGACGTACCCGTTAAACACTCCTTAAAATAATTCCAACACACTACTCCTGCCAGATTAAACAAAAATGGTGGGATACCTCCCGTGCTTATTTTGGCTATATTATTAAAAACGAGCGTAAAAATAACGGTGGTAAACAAAGGTTGTATGATATACCAGAGTGGCCCTAAAACCGTTTGTTTATAAACCGTAATCACATCGCGCTTTACAAATAATAGAAGCAAATCTCGATATTGCCAAACCTCTTTAAAATTAAAATCTATTAATTTCTTCTTTGAGGATATTGTATATAACCACTGGTCTTTCAAAATAGGTGTTTTTTAATTAGGATTATTTAGCAGTTATACGTTTCGCTTAAATACCTGTTTCATCTTTTTAATAAAACTTTTCTTTTTAGGGTTTTCATGGTAGTTGTTACCATAAACGCCGTATCCATAACCATAGCCGTAACCATAGCCATAGCCTTTGCTACTTTTATGCTTATAGAAATTTAAAATAAAACTCAAATTCTTAATTTCTTTAGTTTTATACTTCGCATTGATGAATTGTAACATCCCCTTTTTAGTAAAGTTTAATCTGAGAATAAAAATATTGGTATCTGCGTACTTTGCTAAATCTTGTGCGTCTGTAACAATCCCTAATGGTGGCGTGTCTAAAATAATAACATCGTATTCTTCTTTAAGCGTACTAATTAATGTACCCATACGCTCGCTTATGAGAAGCTCAGACGGGTTTGGTGGTACAGGTCCCGCGGTTATAATATCTAAATTATCTATTTCGGTGGTATTTTTTATGTCCTCTAAACTTTGTTCGCCTATTAAATAATTAACGACTCCTTTTTTGTTGGTAAGATTAAAGTCATCAAATATTTTTGGTTTCCTTAAATCTAATCCGACTAAAATGGTTTTTTTACCAGATAAAGCATATATGGTTGCCATATTAATAGAGCAAAAGGTTTTACCCTCGCCACTCACCGAAGAGGTAATGAGTATGGTTTTTGCAGGTTGTTTAAGATCTTTTTTTAGCACAAACTGTAAACTAGACCGAATGGCTCTGAAAGATTCGGCTACGGCAGACTTTGGCTTATCAAAAACGACCAAATTGTTATGGTGTTTGTCTTTACCTACAACACCTAAAATAGGAATGCTAGACAAGCGCTTAACATCTTCAACGCCATGAAGGGTATTATCTATAAAATAGACCACAAATAATATCACAAATGGTATAAAAAATCCTGCGAAAATTCCCATCAGGTAACTTAACGAGGTATCAGGGCCTACTTTTCCGCCACCAATATCCTTGGCGCCGTCAACCACTAAAATATCTGATATATTTGCTGCCCGAGCAATAGCAGCCTCACTTCGTTTTGAAATGTATTGGTCATAGGCTGCTTGACTTACATTTAACTGACGCTGTATTTTTAAGAATTCTTGCTGATTATTTGGCAAATCAGACAATCTACGCTCTAAATTTATGACGGTTTTTTCTAAAGTTTTTAGTTGTACTGTTAAAGTGTTTTTAGTTGATCTAATAGTAGCCAAAAGCACCTTTTTTTCTGCATCAATTTGCCTATCTATATTTTTAAAAATACTGGATTCTTCTCGTGTGGTATATTCTCTAGTCTTTCTATCGGTAGAGAGTGCGATAATTTTAGTCACACTATTTATAATATTACCTTCAGTAATACCTACAGATGTTGGTGCCGCAATACCAGAAAAATCACTTTGAGTTCTTAAATAATTTTCTAACGAGTTTAAGTAGTTTAATTTAACATCAATTTCTTCCTTCTGACTTTCAAACCCCTGCAAGTTATTAGAGGTTTTCTGCATATCATCTTCAACGTTTATAATCTTATTCTTTTTTCTAAAGCTGTCCATCTCTTGACTAACATCTTTGATGTTGGAATCTACCGCAGATAAACTGCTGTCTATAAACTTAATCGTATTCGTTGCAAATAGGTTTTTTTGCTCCAGCTCGGTCTGACTTATAATAGCTGTTGTAGCATTTAAGTAATCAACAATTTTGCTTTTGTTGTTACCCGATAAGGCTAATTGAATAATGGATGTTGACTTCTCAAAAGCTGAAACGCGTATGCTATTCTGAAAACTATTTACTACTTGATCAAAGCTTTTAAACCTTAAATAGTACTCGCTATTTGGTTTAATACTATAATCTGGTTTTAACTCTAAAACGCCATTTAAAAAAGGAAGTTTTATAGATTCTCCAACTTCATAGGTTTTATTAAAAACGCCTACAGGGAGGTTGTAAATAGCTTGGTATTCTTTAGTGGCATACAACTGCCCTTGACCTTGGGCTTGTTCGAATTCTGTAAATACTTCGAAACTATTTTCATTTACGAATCGAATACCGATAAAACTATTTAACAACTGAGGCTCAGTAAGGTTTGGCTTAAATACAAAAGGTGCTTTTTTATAAACATCTATTTTTTGATATTTACCTTGTTGCAAGTAGTCCATATAAAACTTTAAAGAATCTACTACTAATTCATTGTGCGTTCTGGTCTTAAAGCTTGTCATAATTTGCCCTACTTTACCCGATACACCTCCCCAGTTAAAGGAAATGTTTGTACCCCCAGAAGAAAATGGACTTTTATTGTTTTCAATAGAAATTAATGAACTTAAGCTATAAACATTCTGCTTTCTTACATTAATAAGGTATGCCGCCAATAAGCCCAAAAGCACGCATAAAATAATGACTTTCCAATACTCTAAAATTTTATAAAAAAAGCCCTTAAAATCAAAAGAGAAATTTAAATCTTCATCGTCTATATGTGGCGTATCACGATCTAGCATAGGTTACAATCTATCAATTAACAAAATAGTGGTGGCTATAAACGAAAGAGATGCCACAATAGTGGTTATAGTCTCTCTACCTGTTGTGCCTGTACCCCACGATTTTTGTTTTAAAGGCTTAACATATATAATGTCGTTTGGTTGTATATAGTAGTAAGGCGATTGCATCACATTAGCTTCCAATAAATTTAAATGGTGTACTTTTTGGCCTTGCGGATATTGACGAATAATCATAACATCCTTTCTGTCACCTACAATCGCAATTTCACCGGCATTGGCAATGGCCTCAAAAATATTCAACTTATTTTGATATAAGGTTCGTGAACCGGGTGAGCCTACTTCACCATTTACCGTATACCGCAGTCCTGTTAATTTTACCGAAACAAATAAGTTGGCAGTGGCTTTAAACTGTTCTTCCAATAATCGCTTTTCAATAAGCTTTTCCAATTCCTCAGTAGTATAACCTAAAACATTAATATAGCCTAAAATGGGCACTCTTATATTACCATGTATATCTACCGAAAAACCATCAAAATAGGCACGCTCTTCACCTCCAGCGTTCAAATCTTGCTCACCTACAGGATTAAAAATTCGCACACTTTCTTGGTCTAGTGCTTTTACTCTTATATTTAAAATATCATGAATTTGAATACGATAAGGCGTTGGAAGCTCTTGGACTACCAATGTCGAATCTGTTGCCTCTTCTGTAGGCTGAATATAAATCAGCTCTTTAGTAGAAATACATGACACCAAAACAACATTTATAAGTATAATAAAAATGAGAAAAAATTTCTTCATTTGGAGACTTTTTGATTTCAGCAAATATAAGTTTATACCTTGAACAATAAAACTTATGCGTGAATTTTTGGTTTTTTATCTCATATTTGCAAAAAAAATATCCATTGAATTATTTAACAGTTGAAAACATATCAAAATCTTACGGTGAGTTAACACTTTTCGAGAATCTGTCATTTAGTGTACACAAAGATCAAAAAATTGCTTTTGTAGCTAAAAATGGAACAGGTAAAACTTCTATTTTAAATATGCTTTCTGGTGATGATGAGCCAGATACAGGAACGATAACGTTTAGAAACGACATTGTGGTGTCTTTTTTATCACAAGACCCAAAATTTGATGAGGCTTTAACCATTGAAGAAACTATTTTAGCTAGCGATAATCCTATTTTAAAAGTGATTTCTAATTACGAAAAAGCACTTTTAAACCCTGATGATTCAGACATGTACCAAAAGGCTTTTGAAGCCATGGAACTCAACCAAGCTTGGGATTTTGAAACACTTTATAATCAAATACTTTTCAAACTAAAACTAGAAGATTTAAGCCAAAAAGTAAGTGTGCTTTCTGGCGGACAAAAAAAACGATTAGCTTTAGCAAATGCTCTAATCAATAAACCTGATTTATTAGTTTTAGATGAGCCAACAAACCATTTAGATTTAGAAATGATTGAATGGCTGGAAGCGTTTTTCGCTAAAGAAAATATCACCCTTTTTATGGTGACACACGATCGTTATTTTTTAGAACGCGTTTGTAACGAAATCATAGAATTAGACGAAGGCCAGCTGTATAGTTATAAAGGGAACTACTCGTATTATCTTGAAAAACGAGAAGCTCGAATAGAACTTGAAGCGACTGAAACTGGCAAAGCCAAACAGCTTTTTAAAAAGGAACTCACTTGGATGCGGCGCCAACCCAAAGCGAGAACCACAAAATCTAAATCGAGAATTAATGATTTTGCGGATATAAAACATCGTGCACACCAACGCAGAAACGACCACGAAGTGCAGTTAGAACTCAACATGGAACGTTTGGGTAGTAAAATTTTAGAATTTCATAAAGTACATAAAGCTTTTAAGGATAAAGTGATTCTTGATGGTTTTAATTACATGTTTCAAAAAGGCGAACGCGTTGGTATTATTGGAAAAAATGGCACAGGAAAAACCACTTTTTTAAATATTTTAACCGAAACCACAAAACCCGATTCTGGGAAGGTAAACAAAGGAGAAACCGTTAAATTTGGCTATTACACACAAAATGGAATCACTATAAAACCAGAGCAAAAAGTTATAGATGTTATACGTGAATTTGGAGATTATATTCCGTTAAAAAAAGGACGGCAAATTAGCGCGCAACAACTTTTAGAACGTTTTTTATTCAGCAGAAAAAAGCAATACGATTTTGTTGAAAAATTAAGTGGTGGCGAGCGTAAACGCTTGTATTTATGTACGGTTTTAATTCAGAATCCTAATTTTTTAATTTTAGATGAGCCTACTAACGATTTAGATATTGTTACTTTAAACGTACTTGAAAGTTTTCTTTTAGACTTTCCGGGTTGCGTCATTGTTGTATCGCACGATCGTTATTTTATGGACAAGGTCGTCGATCATCTTTTTATATTTAAAGGCGATGGTGTGGTTGAAGATTTTCCTGGTAATTATACAGATTATCGTGTTTATGAAGATAGCCAACCTGTAATTTCAGAGACTACAGACGATAAAAAAGAAAAACAATCTTGGAAAAAAACGGAAGTTACCAAGTTATCTTACAATGAAGAAAAAGAACTCAAGAATATTGAAAGTAAGTTAAATTCATTGACTTTTGATAAAAAAGACATAGAGCATAAGTTTCTTAATCCAGATTTATCTCAAGATGACATCAATACATTATCTCAAGATTTACAAAAAATTATTGATACTATGGCTGAAAAAGAAGCACGGTGGTTCGAGTTGTCTTCTAAATTGGAAGACTAGTTTTTTTTTCGCAAAGACGCTGAGACGCAAAGCTGTAATGATGAGAAAAAGCAAGACTAAAGATTAAAATAGTATTTCGCAGAGACTCACAGAGGTCACGCAGAGTTTCGCAGAGTTAAAATAATTTAAGATTCATGACTGAATACTGAGACTGCGACTGAAAACTGAATACTGAAAATGCACCAAATTATTCAATACATAAAATTCTTATTAAAATCTACCAACCAACATGGTGTGCACTCCCCTTTTGTTTATAAAATAGTTACGGAATGCTTTTATGATAAACGTATTTATTCAGACTACAAAGACATATTAAATTACAGAAAAGCACTTTTAAAAAACGAAACAAAAATTAAGGTTACCGATTTAGGGGCGGGTTCTCATGTTATGAAACAAGAAGAACGTACGGTTTCAGAACTTGCAAAAAATGCAGGCACAACAACCAAAAGAGCTAAGCTTTTATACAGACTGATTACTTACCTTAAACCTAAAACTATTTTAGAACTAGGCACATCCTTAGGTATTGCAACTCATGCATTAAGTTTAGGAAATCCTGATGCAAAAATCACAACTATTGAAGGTTGTCCAAATACATCAAAATTCACAGAGTTACACTTAAAAAAACGTAACATTAATAATGTTGATGTTGTTACCGGGAACTTTAATGATGAAATAAAAGCACTAACTAAAAATAAATACGATCTTATTTTCTTTGATGGGAATCATCAAAAAGAGGCTACTTTAAACTATTTTGAAGCTTTATTAGAAACGGCTAACAACAATTCTGTTTGGGTTTTTGATGATATTTATTGGAGTAAAGGCATGACTGAAGCTTGGGAAACTATCAAAAAACACCCAAAAGTTACTGTGCCTATTGATACGTTTTATTGGGGACTTGTGTTTTTTAGAAAAGAACAGGTTAAGGAGGGTTTTGTAGTAAGAGTTTGATATAAAGTCGGCAGTGTTCAGTTTTCAGTTTTCAGTAGCAGTCTCAGTGTTCAGTTGTTATCGTGAAAATTATTGTTTTAGTTTAGTTGTTTAGTGGTTTAGATTCTTTTAAATTTGAAGAAACTTGGCGTCTTTGCGTCTTTGCGAGAAAAAAGAAATGAAAATATACACTAAAACGGGAGATAAAGGCACCACCGCATTATTTGGTGGCACACGTGTACCCAAACACCATATTAGAATTGAAAGTTACGGCACTGTTGATGAATTAAACTCACATTTAGGATTAATTCGTGACCAAGACATTAATCAACATTATAAAGATTTAATTATGGACATTCAAGATAAACTCTTTACAGTTGGAGCCATTTTAGCAACCGATCCTGAAAAAGCCATTTTAAAAAACGGAAAAGAGCGTTTAAACATTGAAAAAATTTCCTCTGAACATATTGAACGGTTAGAAAAAGAAATGGATTCTATGAATGAGGCGCTACCACCCATGACGCATTTTGTTTTACCAGGTGGTCATCAAACCGTGTCATTCTGTCATATAGCGCGCTGTGTGTGCCGTAGAGCGGAACGTTTAGCGTCTGCACTTAACGATTTAGAACCTTTTGAAGCAAACGCATTAACCTACCTCAACCGCCTTTCTGACTACCTTTTTGTGTTGGCACGGAAGTTGTCCTCTGATTTGCAAGCAGATGAAATCAAGTGGATTCCTGAGAAAAAGTAATTTTCGAAGAAATATTTTAATGACTGAGAAAAAGTAATTTTCGAAGAAATATTTTTTTAATGACTGAAAAAAATAACTCAATAAGTTTACTGAAAATAGTAACAGGCAACAATAAATTCTGAACTGTTTAGAGTACAAAAAAGATACGTTCTTATAATTAATGAAAATAATTCATTTTTTCCTTGTGTGTTTAAACTAAAAATTTATTTTTGCAAAAAAATAAACGCATAACACATGTATTGGACTTTAGAATTAGCATCTTATTTAAGTGATGCACCATGGCCAGCAACCAAAGACGAACTTATAGATTACGCAATACGAACTGGAGCGCCTCTAGAAGTTGTCGAAAATTTACAATCAATTGAAGATGAAGGCGATTCGTATGATTCGATTGAAGAAATTTGGTCAGACTACCCAACAGACGAAGATTATCTCTGGAATGAGGATGAATATTAATAATATAGCATAAAGAATAATTAAAAAGTCTCGATTTAGAGGCTTTTTTTTTGTTCTAAAATGTATCTTTGAATACTTTCTGGATACAAGAAAAATATAACGAATAAACACACGTTGTACTTGATAAAATAGTGCAACTATAAAACATATAAACATGAGTTTTTTAGATTCTTTACTAAAGGTATTTGTTGGCGACAAATCGAAACAAGACGTTAAAGCCATTTCACCTTTAGTTAATAAAATTAAAACATTTGAAACCGCTTTAGAAGCTTTATCACATGATGAATTACGAGCAAAAACTGCTGAATTTAAAGCTAAAATTGCTGAGGCTAATGCAGATATTGATAAACAAATTGCCGACTTGTTAGAAACAGCGCAAAACACAGAAGACATTGATGCCCGTGAAGATGTTTATGAGCAAATTGATAGATTAAAAGATGACGCATATAAAGTTACTGAAGACGTTTTAAACGTTATTTTACCCGAAGCTTTTGCCGTGGTAAAAGAAACTGCTAAACGTTTTGTAAACAACACGTCCATTACCGTAACTGCTAATGAATTTGATAGAAGTTTATCTGGAGAGAAAGATTATGTCGCTTTAGAAAATGATAAAGCAATTTGGGCAAACTCTTGGGATGCCGCAGGAAAGCCTATTACTTGGGATATGGTACATTACGATGTACAACTTATTGGTGGTATTGCGATGCACGAAGGCAAAATTGCCGAAATGCAAACGGGTGAAGGTAAAACCCTGGTAGCTACACTTCCTGTTTATTTAAATGCATTAGCAGGAAAAGGCGTGCATTTAGTAACGGTAAACGATTATTTAGCAAAACGTGATAGCGCGTGGATGGCGCCAATTTTTGAGTTCCACGGTTTAAGTGTTGATTGTATTGATTATCACCAACCTAATTCTGCTGCTCGTAAAAAAGCCTATAACGCCGATATTACTTACGGTACAAATAACGAATTTGGTTTCGATTATTTACGTGATAACATGGCGCACTCACCAGACGATTTGGTGCAACGCCCACACCACTATGGTATTGTAGATGAAGTAGATTCTGTTTTAGTAGATGATGCCCGTACGCCTTTAATTATTTCAGGTCCAATTCCGCAAGGAGACCGTCACGAGTTTACTGAATTAAAACCCAAAGTTGAAGATATTGTTAGCGTGCAACGCAAATATTTAACAGGTGTTTTAGCAGAAGCTAAAAAACTAATTGCAGCTGGCGATACTAAAGAAGGTGGTTTACAATTACTTCGTGTGTATCGTGGTATTCCTAAAAACAAGGCACTTATCAAGTTTTTATCTGAAGAAGGTGTGAAATTATTACTTCAAAAAACGGAGAACTTTTACATGCAAGACAACAACCGCGAAATGCCGAAGGTTGATGCAGAATTGTACTATGTGATTGAAGAAAAAAATAACCAGATTGAATTAACCGATAAAGGCATTGAATACATTTCTGGAAAAGATAATCCAGACTTTTTTGTGATGCCTGAAATAGGCATTGAAATTGCTAAAATTGAAAATCAAAACCTGCCTAAACAAGACGAAGCCAATCTTAAAGAAGATTTATTTAAGGAATTTGGAGTGAAATCGGAACGTATTCACACGTTAAATCAACTTCTAAAAGCCTATGCTTTATTTGAGAAAGACACCCAATATGTGGTAATGGAAAATAAAGTGATGATTGTTGATGAGCAAACCGGTCGTATAATGGACGGTCGTCGTTATAGTGACGGATTACACCAAGCCATTGAAGCGAAAGAAAACGTGAAAATTGAAGATGCTACCCAAACTTTTGCTACTGTAACGCTTCAAAATTACTTTAGAATGTACCGCAAACTTTCGGGAATGACTGGTACTGCTGTGACGGAAGCTGGTGAGTTATGGGAAATCTACAAATTGGATGTTGTTGAAATTCCAACAAACCGCCCTATTGCGCGTGATGATAAAGAGGATTTAGTTTATAAAACAAAACGGGAAAAGTATAACGCGGTTATTGATGATGTTACTCAATTATCACAAGCTGGTCGTCCTGTTTTAATTGGAACAACATCGGTTGAAATTTCTGAGTTACTAGGGAAAATGCTTAGTATTCGTAAAATACCGCACAACGTATTAAATGCAAAACAACATAAAAAGGAAGCTGAAATTGTAGATGAAGCAGGTAGAACAGGACAAGTAACCATAGCAACCAATATGGCAGGTCGTGGTACCGATATTAAATTATCTGATGAAGTTAAAAAGGCCGGTGGTTTAGCCATTGTAGGTACTGAACGTCATGATTCGCGTCGTGTAGATAGGCAGTTACGTGGTCGTGCAGGTCGTCAAGGAGATCCTGGAAGTTCGCAGTTTTATGTATCGCTTGAAGATAATTTGATGCGCTTATTTGGTAGTGAACGTATAGCAAAAATGATGGATAGAATGGGATTAAAAGAAGGCGAAGTAATTCAGCATTCTATGATTTCAAAATCTATTGAGCGTGCTCAGAAAAAAGTTGAGGAAAATAACTTTGGGGTTCGTAAGCGATTGTTAGAATATGATGATGTAATAAACGCGCAACGTGAAGTGGTTTACAAACGTCGTTATAATGCTTTGAATGGTGAACGTTTACGTGTTGATTTAGCGAACATGATTTTCGATACTACAGAAGGCATATCTGAAACCAATAAAGGTGCTAGCGATTATAAAAACTTCGAGTTTGAATTGATTCGTTATTTCTCTATGAGTTCTCCAATTACTGAAGCTGAATTTGGGAAATTATCGGCTCAAGAAATAACATCAAAAATATATAAAGCAGCATTTGAACATTACAGAGAAAAAATGGCACGTAATGCCGATATTGCATTCCCTGTTATTAAAAATGTATACGAAACACAACGCGATAAATTTAAGCGCATCGTTGTACCTTTTACAGATGGTGTAAAAAGTTTAAATGTAGTTACTGATCTTGAAAAAGCTTACCAAACTAATGGTAAACAGTTAATTACCGATTTTGAAAAGAATATTACTCTTGCCATAATTGATGATGCTTGGAAAACCCATTTGCGTAAAATGGATGAATTAAAACAATCGGTTCAATTGGCGGTTCACGAACAAAAAGACCCATTATTAATTTATAAGTTTGAAGCTTTTGAACTTTTTAAAATTATGATTGACCAAGTGAATAAAGATGTCATTTCATTCTTATTTAAAGGCGAATTACCACAAGAGACTCAAAATACGATTCAAGAAGCTAGAGTTCGCAAACAAGAAAAACTGAACGTTCAAAAAGATGAGATTCCTAATTTAGATGAACGTTCTGCTCAAAACAGAGCCGCTGGAAATACGCAACGTAATCAAGAAGTTGTAGAAACTATTGTTCGCGACAGGCCAAAAATTGGACGTAATGACCGTGTTACTATTAAACATGTTATAAATGGCGAAAACAAAACGTTAAAATACAAACAAGCAGAGCCATTAATTACTAAAGGTGATTGGGTTTTGGTTGAGGACTAATAATAATATTTAGTTTGTATAGAAGTATTGTTTCGATAAATTAAACTTGCCGAAACAATACTTTTTTTATGTTTTTTATATGAAAATAATAACATCTGATATAATCATTATTGGTGCTGGACTAACAGGTTTAACCTTAGCCTATCTTTTAAGGAACTCACCCTATAAAGTAACTATTGTTGAAGCTCGCGAACGTTTAGGTGGCAGAATATTTACTTCCTATCAAAATGATGAAGCACCTATTGAAATGGGGGCTACATGGTTAAATAATAGTCATACATATTTAAACACACTTTTAGAGGAATTAAATATTGGTATTTTTAAACAAGAACTGGGTGAAAAAGCTATTTATGAACCGTCTTCATTAACACCTTATCAATTAGTTACTTTACCTAATAATTCCGATTCTAGCTATAGAATTAAAGGTGGTTCATCATTACTAATTAATAAATTGGCTAAATCAATCTCTGAGAAAACTATTTTCTATAATGAAGTAATTACTTCAATTCATGAAGAGCGAGATAATATTACAATTAAAAGCAATAAAAAAACTTTTGAATCTAAAATTGTTATTTCTACACTTCCACCGTATTTATTACAATCTTCAATACATATGACTCCTAATTTACCTTCGAACATTCAAGAGGTTATGGAAAGTACGCATACATGGATGGGTGAATCTATAAAAGTAGGTTTACGGTTTAAAGAAGCGTTTTGGAAGGTAAATAAGTCTAGCGGTACTATTTTTAGCAATGTAGGTCCAATTCCAGAATTTTACGATCATTCCAACTATGAAAATAATTCATACGCACTTAAAGGTTTTTTAAATAACTCATACTTCGAATTAAGTAAAGAAGAGCGTTTAAATTTAATTCTTAATCAGTTAAGAAAATATTATGGAGATATAGTGGATAATTATATAAATTATGAAGAAAAAGTTTGGCGTAAAGAACCATATTCGTATTCAGAATATAATAAGCATATTTTACCGCACCAAAATAACGGACACCACCTATTTTCAAAACCGTATTTGAATAATAAATTGTATGTAGCAGGTGCAGAAACTGCAATCGATTTTTCAGGATATATGGAAGGCGCCATTAGAAGTGCACATAGAATTTTTAATACATTAAAGGAAAAATAAAATATTTCTCACCTGCTAAATATAACTTTTAACACAAGCTGAAACATTAATTGCTAAAGATGATTAGGTTTTTATTCAAGAGTACTTTTTAATTAATAT
>JBAQZZ010000113.1:0-11098 GCA_049791475.1 Flavobacteriaceae bacterium
AAAAACTCAAAAATGGGGTTCATAATCGCTTCTGTTAGTTTTTACAAGCTTCATTGTTAAAACACATATATTTTGATTTTCAAATGATTTTTTAATCTGGTTATTAAGAAAAGGCATCAACTCATCATAATGACCAAAAATTTGTGTGCTTAAAGGATTCTCTAAAACAGTGAATTTTGAATCCCTAAGCGTTTTTATAAAATCTATAACGTGTTTTTCATAATCATCTTGCAAAGGTGATAATGTTAAATCTACTGATATTTCCATGAGCCTCTCTTAATCTCTCCGAAGGAGAGAAACTGTTATGTGTTAAACTTCTTTTATAATTTTACTAGTCTCTTTTTATTTTTTCCCTTTGGGGAAATGTCCAACGGACAATGGGGATTTTATGAGATGCTGAAACGATTCCGATAGCTATCGGGACAGCATGACAATTTACTTTCGTAAATCGTCAAAAAACAATTCATCTTCTTCAAAAGCTGTTCCAATAACAACCAAATCTGCTCCTGAATTGTATGCCCTTTTTAATTGTTCTTTGTTTCTAATACCGCCACCAACAATTAACGGAATTTTTAATTCTTCTTTTACTGCTAAAATTATTTCTTTACTTAATGGCATATTTGCACCACTTCCCGCTTCCAAATATATAAGTTTCATGCCCAATAATTGGCCAGCTTTGGCTGTATCAACTATTTTTTGAACGTCTGTTCTTAATAATGGTTTTGTATTTGTAACCTTTTGTGCTGCGGTTTCTTTACCACTTTCAATCAACATATATCCTGTTGAAATAACCTCTAATTCCGTGGTTTTTAATTTTGAAACGCTCTCAATATGTTTTCCAATTAAATACTCGGGGTTTCGACCAGAAATTAATGATAAAAACAAAATAGCATCGGCTTTATTTGTAATTTGAGTCACATCGCCTGGGAATAAAACTACGGGGATTTTGGTGTGTTTTTTAATTTCTTTAACCAGAACATCGGTTTCATTTTCGTTAACTATACTTCCACCAACAAAAATATGAGTAGCTATGGAAGCGTTAACTTTTTTGATAAAACTAACCGTATTTTCGAGAGGGAATTTATCAGGATCGATTAAAACAGCTAATAGCTTTTCACCTTTTAAAATTGAAGCTTGTATGTTTTTGTAAATAATCATTATGCAATCGCATAGGCGCAAGTGAAACCTTCAAACTCTAAAAAATGAATATTATATCGGTGTTTTTTATCCTCGTAATCAATCCAAGCTATAGTTTGTTCATCAGTAATCATGAAAGGAATCACTAAACAGTGTTGTTTAAAACTTAATCCAGGGGTGGCAAATAATTTATATAGTGACTCTTTTACACACCAAATAGTTGTTAGCTTTTTTATGTAATGGTCATCATTTTCATTGAGGTAATCAAACTCATAATCAATAAATTTATGAGCTATAATGGTAATTTTATTGCGTTGTTTTTCAATATCAACACCTACAATAGTATCACTTACAATTACAGCTGAAAAAGTAAAGGAATGTGTTATCGAAATTTGTTTACCATCTTTCAAATGTGGTTTTCCATTGTCATCATAAAACAAATCTTCATCATTATAACCAAACGCAGCAAGCAAATGGCGAACACTTAAAAATCCACGTTGATGCAATTCACTTTTCATCCCCAAAACACGCTCTAAACTTTCGGGTTTTAGATTACTATTTTTCATTAAACTCTCATAAGATTCTGAAATCTTCCAGATTTTAACAATAGTTTGTGAATTTGGATTTATAGTTTTATAAAGTGGCATTTAATATTCTGAAAGTTATTGATTATCTTTGCACTGCTTAAAGCAAATTAAACTTTTTTGATGAGCGAATTTAAGTATTTTGAACGCTAATTACAACGAAGTTTAATTATTAAAACAAAAAGAAAAAATTAATATGAGCACAAAAACAATACCTTACGTAGCAAGCAAAGTAAAAGATATTACGCTTGCAGATTGGGGACGAAAAGAAATTGAATTAGCTGAAGCAGAAATGCCCGGTTTAATGAGTTTACGTGAAGAATACGGAAGTTCACAACCACTTAAAGGCGCAAGAATTGCAGGATGTTTACACATGACTATTCAAACAGCGGTTTTAATTGAAACCTTACAAGCTTTAGGTGCAGAAGTAACTTGGAGTTCTTGTAATATATTTTCAACACAAGACCAAGCTGCTGCGGCAATAGCTGCTGCTGGAACTGCTGTTTACGCATGGAAAGACATGACTGAAGAAGAATTTGATTGGTGTATTGAGCAAACCTTATTTTTTGGTGAAGACAGAAAACCATTAAATATGATTCTTGATGATGGTGGCGATTTAACCAATATGGTTTTAGATAAATACCCAGAATTATCGGCAGGAATTAAAGGTCTGTCTGAAGAAACTACAACAGGTGTTCACCGTTTATACGAACGTGTAAAAAACGGTACATTAACAATGCCTGCCATTAATGTAAACGATTCTGTTACAAAATCTAAATTCGATAATAAATACGGTTGTAAAGAAAGTGCAGTTGATGCGATTCGTCGTGCAACAGACACCATGTTAGCCGGAAAACGTGTAACTGTTTGTGGTTATGGTGATGTTGGTAAAGGTACTGCTGCCTCTTTTAAAGGAGCTGGAAGTATAGTAACCGTTACAGAAATTGATCCTATTTGTGCGCTTCAAGCCGCTATGGATGGTTTTGAAGTTAAACGATTAGAAACAGTTATTGCCAATTCAGATATCGTCATTACGACTACAGGAAATAAAGATATTATTCAACAGCGTCATTTTGAAGCTTTAAAAGACAAAGCCATCGTTTGTAATATTGGACATTTTGATAACGAAATTGATATGGCTTGGTTAAACAAAAACTACGGGCACACAAAAAACACTATTAAACCTCAAGTTGATAAATATACAATCAACGGAAAAGATGTTATCATTCTAGCCGAAGGCCGTTTAGTAAACTTAGGTTGTGCTACAGGCCACCCAAGTTTTGTAATGAGTAACTCGTTTACAAACCAAACTTTAGCGCAATTAGAGTTATGGAATAATACGGATGCTTATGGAAACGATGTATATATGTTACCAAAACACTTAGATGAAAAAGTAGCATTTTTACACCTAGCAAAAATTGGAGTGGAATTAACAGAACTTCGTGAAGATCAAGCGAGCTATATTGGTGTAAAACCAGAAGGTCCTTTTAAACCTGAGTATTACAGGTACTAATTCACTAAACGTCATTGCGAGGAGTTTGCGACGTGGCAATCTCTTCAAATGAAGATAAAACATCAAATCCCAAGCAGTCCTGATAACTATCGGGATTTGGGATTTTTTTTATTTGGGCGTTACCACAAGGGTCGGGCTTTCACTACTCGCTCCTCCGAAGTCGGGAGCTCAAACATACCGTTCAATCCCTAACGCAGAAGCTGTAACTTTTATTCATCCACCAAATCCTCCTCAAAATACCACCACAAACTAGAATCGATGGATTGTTTCATTTTTCTAATATCAACACCATCATTTAAAAATATGGTAAGATTTTCAGTCGATTCCGTCTGCTCAATACTTTCTCTAATTTCAATAGCTTCAATATCTTTAAAATGCTCTAAATGGGTTTTAATTCTTTCATCTAAAGATTCATCACTTAAAAAAATTTTTATGGTAGGTTGCGATGGGGAATTTCTAATTTCAGATCTAAATGGCAGCATGACTATCTCGTTTTAAGTTAGACAACTTTTTTATTGCAGATGCAATCTTTTAAAGTTACGGATTTAATTAATACCTTTTACAATTAAATATACTTGCATGAGCAACAAACGTATTACTATTCTAAAAAATCAGTTATCTCAAATAGAGTTATTTATCCCGTTAATTCATAAAAAAAATCCAAAAGTTTCAAAATCAACCATAGGTTGGCAATTAGATCATGCTTTAAAAGTTTTTAATGCGGTTAGTAAGTCAACTAAGAATTCAAATCCTAAAGAATATGAGCGTAAATTTAATTTTTGGCGAACTATTTTATTTCCGATTGGTTATTTTCCAAGAGGCAAAGCCAGAGCTCCAAAATATGTTTTGCCTCCAGAAATTATAACACCTGATGATTTAAACACCCAGTTATTAGTCGCAAAAGAAAATATAAATACTTTAAATTCATTAAACAAAGCCATGTATTTTAAACATCCTATTTTTGGTATGTTAGCAAAAAAACAAACGTTGCGTTTTTTAGAAATGCACACGAATCATCATTTAAAAATTATAAATGATATTTTAAAAAACTAAAAAACCCTTCCTGTTTCCAGAAAGGGTTTATATTGTATTAAGAAAATTATTTCTTAAACCTCAAAAGGTTCAATAGAAACATAAGATTTGTTATCTTTTTTCTTTGTGAATTTTACAACACCATCTACATAAGCGTGTAATGTATGATCTTTTGAAGAATACACATTTTCACCTGGGTGATGTGTATTCCCTCTTTGTCTTACGATAATGTTTCCAGCAATAGCAGCTTGTCCACCAAAAATCTTAACGCCTAAACGTTTCGATTCTGATTCTCTACCATTCTTAGAACTACCTACTCCTTTTTTATGAGCCATTGTCTTAAGTTTTTATATTGTTAATAATTAAGTGTCTTGAAAATTACTTTTCAACACCACCATCTAATCTATCTTGTAATTCTTTCAACTCATCCCATTTACCATCAGCAGCTAATTTAGCTTGCTTTGGCCATGTATCTGTTACGATATGAGATAATCTTGAACTTGCTTCAGAAAGAATAGTGCTTAATGCTTCTGGTTTTGCTTTAGCTACTTTAGCAAAAGTATCTAAACCTGCATTTACTAAAGCCTCAGCAGCTTTTGGTCCAGCACCTTCAATTTTCTTTAAGTCATCTGCTTTCCCTGTTGCTTTTTTTGCAGCAGCCTTAGGCGCAGCTTTTTTAGCTTCGGTTTTTGGAGCAGCAACTTTGGCTTCTACTTTTGGTTCTGCTTTTTTAACTTCTTTCTTTGGAGCAGCTTTCTCAGCTTTTGCTGGCGCCGCTTTTTTAGCTCCTTCGTTTTCTACTTTGGCAGCCTTTTTGGCTCCCGAAGCTACAATGCTTTCAATTACGATTTCTGATAAAGATTGTCTGTGACCATTTTTTACACGGTAACCTTTACGTCTTTTCTTCTTGAAAACTATTACTTTATCACCTTTAAGGTGCTTTAAGACTTTCGCACTTACTTGTGCTCCATCTATAGCCGGGGCGCCTACAGTAATTTTGTCACCATCACCTAAAAGAAGTACATTATCGAAAGAAACTTTCTTACCTTCTTCTGTTTGTAAACGGTTAACAAAAACTCTTTGGTCTTTTTCAACTTTAAATTGATGCCCTGCTATCTCTACAATTGCGTACATAGCGTAACGTTTTTATTAATTAATTTTGTTCAAAAATGAGTGCAAATATACTCCTAATTAATTAATCTACAAACGTTTTATTTATTTTGAGGCATATTTCTGCTTATTTTGAAAAGTTGCATAACTGTAAGTGTAGAAACTACTGTGGTTGCAAACCCCATAATAGCAACAATAAAGGTTATTAAACCTGCATTTATATTGAAACTACCATTCATTGAATTTAACAATTCTGGAAGAAAGTCTGTATCTACTTCGGTAGAATAGACTAAGAAAAAAACTGTGAATATTATGGTTGCTATAGCTCCAGTTAGCATGCCCGCTTTAAAGCCTTCACTGTAAGAAAATGAATTGGGGTTTTTTAACTTGTAAATACGTATTACTTCATAAATACCAAATGCTGTAATAACGGCATTAAAAAAACTAAATGCAGGCTTTGTATGTAAATTAAATAGTGATAATAATAAAAAATAGGCAATTAATACCGCACTTGTAACAAGTCCGAATCGCAATGTAGATGTTATATTTTTCATGGTTAGATAAATTTATAATCTCAATTCATCATTTAAAATAAGGAATAACTTCTAATATCATAATAAAAAAATCATAAAATTTAATTATCTGGCTATACTAAACACTGATATTTAGTAGTTTTGTACTTATTAAACATATCATATACAAATGAATACCATGAAAAATATACTAAGCTTATTTTTAATTGCAACACTTATTTTTAGTTGTAAAAATGAAGTTAAACCAGAAATAAAAACGGTTGAAGTTAATACAGTAAAAGAATTAGACCCAAATGCAACATACGTAAAAGCAGAATTTACTATTGATGGGATGACCTGCGCAATAGGTTGTGCAGCAACTATTGAAAAGAAAATAGCAAAAATGGAAGGTGTAAAATCTTCAGTTGTAGATTTTGACAGAAGACTAGCTATGGTTGAATATGATGAAGCCAAAGTAACGCCGACACTACTTACAGAAACGGTAACTAAGGTTGCCGATGTATACAAAGTAAGCGGTATGAAAACAGTTGAAGTATTTTCATCTAAATAAGCTTGCAACAAAGCGTGTTGCGTTAAGAAAAAAGAAGCCTAAATATTTTAGATTGAAAAGTAAAATTTAATAAAAGCTTCTCATTAATTTGAGAGGCTTTTTTATTGCCATTTTATAGATTCCATAATATGTTTAATATCTCGCTGTAAATAATTTGCTGCTGGGAGAATAGAATCGTAATTAGGTTTTACCTTAAAATAAACAGAACCTGTTAAAAAATGATTCACGCTATCTGTTATATAAAACTGAGCTGGAGAAGCCACATTTCCTTTTACTACCGATAACATGCCGTATGCCTTTTGCTCCTTGTTTTCATAAGGATATCTTGGAATTTCATCAGCCTTTTTGGTATGTTCCAGAGTTAATTTTTGCGCATCTATTAAAAAATCTGTTAGGTTTTCCTCTTTATTTTCTACTGCTTTGTACGTTAGAAAAATAGTACCCTTTAATGACGGATACTCGATGTTTACACCATAACTTTTTGTAGTAGCATTTAACGTTTTTGAACTCACATTTTTGGCGAGCAAATTAGTTTGAAATGTAAAAGGCAAATCTAAATTTGGGTTTTCGTATTTTGCTTCAGGATAGTCTAATCGTAAAAAAGCACTGGGTTTAGGTACGTAGTTTTCTTCACAAGAAAAACAGAATAGAACTAGTAATATTATGGAAATCTTTTTTGCCATTTATATGATTGTAACTTTAACGAGTTTAATTCTTTTCTTATCTAAAGCTTCTATAGTAAAAACGTAATTTTTAAAATTTATTTTACTGTTTAATTTAGGAAAACTTCCTGAATTTTCTAAAACAAAACCAGCAATGGTTTCTGCTTCACCTTTATTATTTTCAAAATCTTCATCATTTTCAATTTTAATAATTTTATAAAAATCTTTTAAAGCTGTTTTACCTTCAAATACATAATTATTATCATCTAATTTGGAGTACATTAAATCTTCATCGTCAAATTCATCACTAATATCTCCAACAATTTCTTCAATAATATCTTCTAAGGAAATTAGCCCTGAAGTACCACCATATTCATCAACAACTACTGCTAAATGTACTTTCTTTTCTTGAAACTCGACCATTAAATCATCCAACTTTTTATTCTCTGGCACAAAGAAAGGTTCGCGTATTAAACTTGCCCAATCAAACTGTTTTCTGTCAATGTAAGGCAACAAATCTTTTGCGTAAAGAATCCCTTTAATCGTGTCTATATTATCTTGATAAACCGGGATTCGCGAATACCCGTTAGAAACAATATCTGGTATAATTTCAGCATATTTTTGATCTATATTTAAAGCAAAAATATCAATTCGGGGTCGCATAACTTGCTTCGTATCTGTATTCCCAAACGATACAATACCTCTTAAAATTTTATGCTCTTCCTTGGTGGTGTCTTCTTTACGAGTTAGCTCTAAAGCTTGTGATAATTGATCGACACTTAAATTAGATTTCTGCTTTCCTAGTTTGTTATGAATTGCCAAAGTAACACTTCGCATAGGCAAACTTATTGGCGATAAAATAAAGTCTAAAACACGTAAAGGATACGCCATAAAAACAGCAAACTTTAAATTGTTTCTGCTAGCATAAATTTTAGGTAAAATTTCACCAAAAAGTAAAATTAAGAAGGTAACCGTAATAACCTCTAAAGTAAATTTGAGAATTGGATTAGCAATTACAGCAAACAACTCGGTTGTTAAATAGGCAAATAAAATAACGATAGCAATATTTATAAAATTATTGGCAACCAAAATAGTGGCTAATAATTTTTTAGGGCGTTCTAATAGTTTTAGTATAATTTGAAGGCGTTTAGATTTTTCAAACTCACCTTCTATATCGGTTTTTGAAAGCGAAAAAAGAGCTACTTCTGCACCAGAGATTAAGGCAGAAAATACTAATAATAAAAACATTAAAACATAACCAAATGCAAATGAAAAATCAATTGCCATTAATAAGGTTATAAAACTCGCGGGGTCAGGATCCAAGTATTTTGGTATTGGTTAAACAAAGTATTCTCGAAGCTAAATCGAGTGTCTTAATATTAAAAAGGGAGGTCATCCTTTTCTTCAACAACAGGGTCGTTTGCTTTTGGCTTAGGCTCTGTTGGTTTTTGAGTTGTTGTGCTGCTAGCAGCGTTATTTTCACTTTCTTTTTTGGTTGATAAAAATGTGAAATCGGTACATTGAATTTCGGTAGAATATCTATCATTTCCAGTTTCATCCTGCCATTTTCTGGTCTTTAATCGTCCTTCAATATATACTTTATCGCCTTTTGATAAATACTTTTCACAAATTTCCGCACCTTTATTTCGTACTACTATATTGTGCCACTCTGTATTTGTAACACGCTCGTTAGTTGTTTTGTTCGTATAGGTTTCATTGGTTGCTAAAGGAAAACGCCCAACGCAATTACCGCCTTCAAAATAATGCATCTTTATCTCATCACCCAAATGCCCAATAAGCATCACTTTATTTAACGTTCCTGACATAATTTTTAATTTTAATTGAGATTGCAAAAGTACTTAT
This sequence comes from Flavobacteriaceae bacterium, assembly GCA_049791475.1. Taxonomy (GTDB): domain Bacteria; phylum Bacteroidota; class Bacteroidia; order Flavobacteriales; family Flavobacteriaceae; genus CAXBID01. The sequence goes on from JBAQZZ010000113.1 coordinate 8,985, forward strand.
TTGCTTTCCATTTTTTTAAAATTAATAAAAAAATATGATAGTATACACTAATACGTTAGAAAATAAGAAAATCCAAAATTCACTTATTTTTAGATTCCCTCCCGATAGCTATCGGGATCGAGAATGACAATTTAAATATGAAGAGACTGTCTAAAAAGTATAATATTTAACTTACTGTCACATTGACCGCAGTTAAAATTCAGTATTATAAATTTTTCGACTGCGCTCAAAATGACACTTATCTTATCTTTTCAGGCAGTCTCTTCCTTTTAGAAATTAAATGCATCTATAAAATCGCCAACTAAAATAGGTACAGGAAAGTTATGAATATCTTTAATAGAAATCGATTTGCCAGAAAGTTTATCAACATTAACAATCCAAAATTTAGTATATAAATGTTGGTGTGATAATTTATGAACTATAACATCATTAGTATATGGTATTATTTCAAAAGAAATATCTTCCAGTAAATCATGTTCTTTAACTAATAATTTGAGCTCCTTTAAATCAATATTCTTCTCTGTTTCTAATAAAGGAAACTGATATAAATTTTGCCAAATTCCTTTTCCTTTTCGTTTTTCTAAAATGGTTTTTTCGTCCTTCGAGATAAATACTAAAAAATTAAAATACTTTTTTTTCGCTTTCGCAGATTTAATTTTGACTGGCAATTCATGGATTCTATTTTTGTTAAATGCTATACAACCATTCTTAAACGAACAAATATGACAATACGGGTTTTTTGGCTTACAATGCGTTGCACCAAACTCCATAATAGCTTGGTTAAACTCCGCAGGATTTTTTTTGTCAATCAATTCTTGTGCTAACACTTTAAATTCTTTAGCACCTTTTGAGGAATTTATTGGTGTATCAATACCAAAATAGCGCGATAATACACGGTAAACATTTCCGTCAACCACGGCTGTAGCTTCATTAAAACAAATTGATGCTATGGCACTTGCGGTATAATCTCCAACACCTTTAAGTTTTAATAAGGCTTTATAATTGTTTGGAAAAACACCATTTAATTCACTAACCACATATTTAGCAGTGGTGTGTAAATTTCTGGCGCGGGAATAATAACCTAAACCTTGCCATAATTTTAGCACTTTACTTTCATCGGCTTTGGCCAAATGAAAAACTGAAGGAAATTCTTTAACAAAAGCCTCATAATAAGGCAGTCCTTGTTTTACTTGGGTTTGTTGTAAAATTATTTCTGAGAGCCAAATGTAATATGGGGCTTTAGTTTCTCTCCAAGGTAAATTTCGCTTATTATTTGAATACCAATGTGTTAGTGTTTTTGAGAATATCATTAACTGAATAAATAGAGTTGACAAAAATAAACGTTTATAATCTTAAATTTTAATGAATTAGGTTTGAAATATTGAATATTTAATTCCTATATTTGCATCCCTTTTAGAATTTATATAGTAACTTAAAATAAAATATTAAAAATGACGAAGGCTGATTTAGTAGCAAAAATTTCTGATAAATTAGGAATTGAAAAAGGTGATGTTCAAGCAACTGTTGAAACATTTATGGAAGAAGTAAAAACTTCTTTAGAAGGTGGTGACAATGTTTACCTTAGAGGTTTTGGAAGCTTCATTATTAAAACAAGAGCTGAAAAAACGGGTAGAAATATTTCTAAAAATACAACTATCAAAATACCAGCTCATAATATTCCTGCATTTAAGCCAGCAAAAGTTTTTGTAGAAGGCGTTAAAACAAATGTAGGCGTTAAATAAAACATTAAAAATAAATTATTAATTTAAAAAGACACTATTTATGCCAAGTGGTAAAAAACGTAAAAGACATAAGGTTGCAACGCACAAGCGTAAAAAACGCAGACGCGCTAATCGTCACAAGAAGAAGAAATAAATCGAAAAGTAGTTAGATTAACTACTTTTTTTGATTTTAAAATCCCCTAAATCCCCGAAGGGGTCTTATTAAAAAGTTCTTTGAAATGAGTTCATCAAAAATTTCACACTTTTATAAGTGCTTTTTGAACTCCACGGATAATCCCGATAGCTATCGGGACCTGTGAATCTATTGATTAAAAATTAATTGATAGATAAATAATGTATAATCCATCTGTATAATTTGGTTGCTGGTTATTT
>JBAQZZ010000114.1:0-13791 GCA_049791475.1 Flavobacteriaceae bacterium
TGTTTGTTTGATGTGAACTAAATAGCTGATGCCTTTTTGTTTTGCTGAATAGGAAAAAGACCCGCTTAAAGCGGATATAAGTTTAAGGGCATTAGCATTTTGAACATGTAATTTTAACTGGCCTGCATCAATTTTTGATAGATCTAATACTTGATTGACGAGTGATAATAAGCGTTCTGAGTTTTGTTGTGCAACCGTAAATTGTTGTCGTTTTTTATCTGATATAGAGTCATCATTTAAAGTATCATTAATAGGGTCGGCGATCAGTGTTAGCGGTGTGCGGAATTCGTGCGAAATATTGGCAAAGAAATTGGATTTCAATTTATCCAGTTCTTTTAATTTAGTGTTTGTTTTTTGACGGTTTCGGTACAAAATAAACAAGAACAATCCAGCTATGGTTGTAATGCCCAAACCACCTAAAAATAAATTGCGCTGGTTCTTTTTTTGCTGTTCTGCTAATTCGTTTTGGGATGTTAATAAGGTAATTTCCTGTTCTTTTTTATCGGTTTGGTATTTGGTTTCTAGTTCAGTAGTAAGCTTTTCTTTGTTTTGTATGTTAAGGCTATCAATCAAGACGAGAAGACGTTCGTTTGTTGTAAACGCTTTTTCATAATCTTTTTGCCCAAAATATGCTTTTTTTAATGCCTCAGTAATTTCCTTTCGTTCTCTTAAGTAATAATCTGTTCCTTTAGATGGAACTGTGCTCTCTGCTTCTTTTAAAAAATCAATGGCCTTCTCATAGTTGCTTTGTTCTAAATAAAATATACCCGTAGAAAATTGCATAGAATTAAGTCCAAATTGGCTAAAACCTGTCTGAGAAGTAATTTCCAATCCTTTTTTTACAAGCTTTTCTGCCTTCTGAAAATTACCGGTTTGTGCATAGGCGAGAATAATTTCAGAGTAAACTTCAATCAACTTATTTGGTTCACCAAAAGATTCATAAAATGGAATTGTTTTTGATAAATATTTTATGGCATTATCATAATCTTTCTGATTAGCATAGAAATTCCCCTTCAATCGAATACAATTATATACACCCGAATTATTGCCCAATTTCTCATGTACATTTTTACTTTTATCAAGATAATCAAGAGCCTTTTTATTTTTTAATTCTGAATAAACAAGAGCAATATTTTCGTATGCTAAAGAAAGATTGGATGTTTGCGATTTATTTACAGTATGAACAGAATCAACCTTTAAGTAGTATTTCAAGGCATTTGAATAATCATTTTTATTGTAGAAAATATTCCCTAATACTAAAAGTGAAGAAGATATTAACTCCCATTCATCAGATTTTTTTGCTTCTAACAAAGAGAGTCTTGCATATTCCTCATAGGCTTCAAAATCGGAATTTGCTCTACTTAATATTGATAATTTTCTATATATATCGGATTTTATTTTATAATCTTCTGAATCAGAAAGCATAAACGATGATTTTTTCACCAGTAGTAAACAACTATCTAATTGAGCATTGTAGTAATAATAATTTGATGCAAGGTTATATCCTTTTATTGCTACATTGAGATTTTTAGTGGATTTCGCAAGTTTCAACAACTCATCATTGTAGGTTCTGGTGGAATCCATATTTTTTGTAAGGTATGCCCTGATAATTTGATCTAGGATTTCAAAAGTATCTGTATCTGTATTTGATAAGGACAGCTTATGTTTTAAAGAATCCAACTTTTGATCATTTTGCCCAAATGCAAAGCATGACATAAAGAAAAGAAATAAAACAAAGAAATACTTCATATAATTACTTGGTTAATAAATAAATATAAGCAATTATTGGAAAACGAGTGAATTGTGCTTAATATTTATGTAGCAAATAGACAACAATAAAGAAAGAATAAACAGTCGATACTATTGATATTCTTTTTCGGTACAAAACCCCATGACTCTTTCTACACCAGCTCTATTATACCAAATACGGTCGAAAAGTACAATATTACCTGCCGATGGTAAATGATATGCGAACCTTTGAAAATACCATTGCGTTTTTTCTTTCTTGGTTGGCACACCCAAAGCCACCACTTTACATACACGCGGATTTAAAGGTTCTGTAAACCGTTTTATGGTACCGCCTTTTCTGGAGGCATGTCTACCTTTAAAAACAATAACCACTTTTAGCCCTTCTTTTTTAACGTGTTCTTGAAGATGAACGAGTTCTTTATGTAATTTGGCAAGTTCTTTATCGTAATTGAAATCGTTATTATTGGATATATATGTACTTTTTACAGACACAAGGTAAGAAAAAGTAAAAAAAATTTGCTATAACTTTGCTTTTTTAGACTGTTTTAAATAAAGAACTCATTTAAACTTTTTTAATTGAAGCGAAAAAGTTTAAATGAGTTCAAAAAGGAATGTTATAAAACAATTTAATTTTCAGCATTAAAAAATACTTTATAAAAGTGCATTTTCTTTTCATCATCATAACCACGTTCTAAATATTCAGCTGAGGCATCTGGCGCATCAATATCTAGCTTTATTTGTATGTTAGTGTCTAGTTTAATATCAGTTTTTATCTTGCGTTTTTCTTTATTTAGAACAGCTTCAGCCACATCAAATTGATTTCGAATAACTAAATTTTGTTCGCCTTCAAATTCTTTTTTATAATCTTCAAATTGTCTTATTTGTTTTTCATCTTCAAATAATTCTTCTTTAAATCGCTCAATATTTACCACTTCATTTTCTTTAAAAAAATCAATAGTTTTTGCTAAAAATGTATTTTGTTCTTTTGCACCGTAAGTGGTTTTTAAAACCTCGTTAGAAAACTCTTTGCAAAGTTCGATATATTGTTGTGTGTGGTTATTCGCATCATCGGCATATTTTATATTTAAAAAATGATTTATCCAATATTGGGCATCATAACTATTGTTATCTACGCTTAAAATAATGTTGCCCTCAGTATCATTTTGGTTTAAAATTAAACAGCCTTTATCTACTTTTTTAGAACTGATTCCTTTTTGTACTAATACATCATAACTTTTATTTTCTAAATACGTTTGAAAAAAGTTGACTTTGTTTTCAATTTTAAATATACCAATGGCATTTGTGGTGATGTCTCTAAACTCAATACCTTCAAACATAACAATTAAAACATCACCCGTTTTAATTTGAGAGGATTTTGATTGCTCAAATAAATGGGTGACGATATGTTTTGAAACTTCTACAAAAGCATCGTCATCATTAAAAATTTGTGCGCTATAACTATTAATTTCATTTAACGAAATATTTGCATGATGGTTAAAGCGGTAACTTTGTACAACACTACCAAAAGGCTTGAGTAAAAAAGGAAGCATTAAATCGTAACTGGCCTCATCAAAATCTACTAATTTTTCTGAGAAGGCATTTTTGGTGTCATTGAATTTGTTACCAACTTTATGAATGATAAATTTTGAAATTGATGCGTTTTTTCTTGAAATCATGAATGAATTATTAGGACTGCAATACTATTAAATTATTTATGAATTAGCACAAAAAAAGAACGCCAAAGCTTTTACACTTTGACGTTCAGAAAGATTCGAGGACTTTCGACTTGGTTATCGTTATATTAATTATATTATTTTGTAAAACTTGTAAGTTCAGAATAACCCATTAACTTACCGTTTTTATTATAGCTTTCATTTTTATGTCCCCCATATTAATGGCCATATTCATGCTAGCATCTTTTAAGGGTTGACCCAACTTGTAAATCGTTAGGACGTTCAATATTAGTGCTCGTTATATCCATGTTCATGTCTTTGTATTGTTTAAACATATCTGGGTTCATCATCGATTTAAAATCCATAGAAATACTATTTCCGTCACAAGCAATTTTAGTTTTCATAATTTAGATTTTTATAAATTCAACACGTCTGTTTTGTGCTTTTCCATCTGTTGATGTATTATCTGAAACAGATTCGCTTTGTCCTTTTCCATCAGTCTGTAAACGATCGCCTGAAATATTATAAACGTTGTTGTAAATATCAAAAGAGTTTCCAACAAAATTGTCGACACGACTAATGCCAACAGTGTTTTTTGGTCTTTTGAGTTGTTTGGTTTGAGCTTGAGAGCTGGTGATAAAAAACATCAGGATTACTCCAAAAAGAGTCATGCAAGATGCATTTTCTGGTAATTTCATTGTTAATTATTGATTAATAGCTGTGTAAATATAAAGATTACTTTTTTATCGACAAACGGTAAAATCGAAAAAGTAATTAACTAACTTTTAAACAATTAGTTTATTTGATACAGAATAATGGAATTATTTTCACCTTTAGTAACAAATTCAAGATTTCTGTCTTTATCTATATTATTTAAATCAATAATAGAATTACCGTAAACGGGGAAATTATCAATAAGTTTAGCTTGACTATCGTATAAATATATTTTTTGAGACTGTAAATCAGTGGTAGCTATATAAATTTTATCATTTAAATAGAAGATTTTTGGCTTGGTGTAGTTTCCAAAATCAAGCTCAATGGTTCTGCTATTAATTGTTAGTTTATTTTCGTTTTGTAAAACAAGCGTTTTGATTGTGGTTTCGATAGTATGATTTTCTGAGAGACTATAGTTTACAATGGATGTGTTTCCCTTGCTATCAACACTAAATAAATCGCCTTTATCACTGGTTGTTACAAATTTATTTTGATAAACATAAACACCTTCGTTAGAAAAATTGCTTGTGGTTTTTGGTGTAACTCTAGTTGCTCCTACTCTGTTTAAAATGTATAATTTATCCTTTGTTTTAAAAGAAATATAATCTTTACTGCCAATTCTGAAATGTTTTGGCTGGCTAATAATAGCGCCATTAGCAGCTTTAAAATTAAAACCTTCTACAAGTTTTGCGGCTACATTGTACATTAAAATATTTTTTCCTTGGGTAACTAATAGCCTGTAGTTCTTATCGTTGTTATAGTCAAAAACCGATAATGGTTGTGTAATAGCATCATTAAATTTCCCAGGAAATGGGGCAACATCCTTTCCGTTTCTGTCTATAACATAAACTCTATTTGGTGTTGCAAAGGTTAATTGCAAGCGGCCGTTTTTATAAATATCAATTTGTTCTATTCTTCCTAAAACAGGACCGTGTAATCTTTTTTTCCAAAGAATTTTACCTTTATTTGAAATTAAATACAAGTTGTTATTTACGTCTTGAACCACAATTTCTTTCTCTTTAGTAACATGATTAATAACAAATTGTGGCGCATTTAATAAATCGTTTTCAAGTTTTATGTTTAGTTCTTCAGAAATTGAATTTAATTGCGCTTTGGTTTTGCTCTTTTTAATAATACCATTTACATGCGCAAAATTTATATCATAAATAAATTGTAGGGCAGATGTATTGTAACTATCAAATTTATAATCAGAGTTTTCAAAGCCATTTTTTATTAGAATATCTGTTAGCAAAGAGGGATTGACAACAATTAATAAAGACGATTCGTCGGTTAAATTTTCTTTAATATTTTTGAAATAACGACGTTCGCTAATAGTTGTTTTATTTTGATAATTAGCAATAATGTTTTGAAGCATTTCCATACTATTTGCAAACACAAAAAAGTTATCTAAAACGCAATATTTACTGGCGTTTTTAAAGGTTAATAAAGGTGAAAATGTACTTGAGAACAATTCTGGTTTACTATGTGCATAAATATCTATTTGGCGGTAGGTTTCAATCTTATTTTGTTCGCTAAGTAAAGCGTCTTTGGTCGTAATAATATCTAAAGTATTTAATACAATGGCTCTATTTTCGCCTTCGTAGATAACACCAACTTCGATGATATTATCGAAAAGAGACGTGTTATTAATGAATGAATCATTCTTATTAAACTTAGCTAAGTTTTCTTCAAAAATTTTAAAATTATCAAAAGTAAAACTCATAAAACCATCACTATTTGATGGTGTAACGGTTTGAATAGTATTTTCTTGAGGAATTGAATTTTTAAAAACACTAATTAAGCTTTCAGAAGAATCTGATGCTTTTGTTATGCCATTTATAAAAATGTCATCTTGACTTATATCGACATCAACGGCTATATAATTTGTAAATGTATCTAGGTTTAAAGAATCGTTTGGAAAAAAGGATTTTACAAGCAGATTATTCGGTTTAATAATTATTGATGCTGTTTTATCATTTGCAGTTGTGGAGTATATTTTATCAAAATCTATGTCTTTATTTTTTTCATTAAAAACAGCGTCAGTAATTGATTTAGATGAGGATGCGAAAAAAGTACTATCAATTATAGTGCTATAAAAAATACTATTATTAAAAGTTGATTTTATAATGCTTTTGTTTTTGTAGATAAGCGATTCTTGCATATAATTTTTCAGAGCATCTGTTACAAATAATTCGGTATCGTATTTTGATATTATGGAAAATTGTAAGCTATCGTTTTCATCTTTTGAAAAGCAAATCAAAACAGCGCTTTTAGGTTTCAAAAGTGATAGAATTTGTAGGTTATATTGTAAGTTTTTATAAGATTTGGTTTGAGATAGTTTTTGTAAAAAATCGCTATTGTTTAAACTGCTTTTTAAGCTTTCAAGGTTTAATGTTTTTATTATAACATCGGCATTTTCTGGAACAAAATCTATAAGTTTAGATTTTTGAGAACCAGTATTCGAACAACTAAAAACAAGTGCAAGTAAAATGGCGAAACAAAAAAATCTCATGGAATAAATTAATTTATACAAACCTACATATTTTTCATTTTATAGCAAGACGACTTCTGTATTAAAGTTGTAATCTAAATATCAAGTTTTAATTGGTCTGGTAATAATCTAAACGATTTTCTGTGGTATTTTGTTATACCGTATTTTTTTATCGCCTCTCGGTGCTCTTTAGTTGGGTAACCTTTATTTTGTTTCCAGTTATACATGGGATATTCTTCATGAATTTTAGTCATATAAATATCCCGATACGTTTTTGCTAAAATTGATGCTGCCGCAATACTTAAATATTTACCATCACCTTTAATTATAGTTTCAAATTTAACGTGGTTATATGGTTTAAATTTATTGCCATCAACTATGATAAACTCAGGCTGGGGTTTTAATTTTTTAATAGAGTGGTGCATAGCCAAAATAGAGGCATTAAGGATGTTAATTTTATCAATATCTTCTTGAAAAATATGGGCCACTCCAAATGTTAGTGATTCGGTTTCTATAATGGGTTTTAAAAGCATTCTTTTACTTTCGCTAAGTTGCTTAGAGTCGTTTAGCATTTTGTTTTTAAAAGTCTCGGGAAGTATAACCGCAGCAGCTGTAACAGGGCCGGCAAGACAACCGCGACCAGCTTCATCTGTGCCGCATTCATAAATATAATTAGAATGATTTTTTAATAGCATAAGGCAAAAATATCAATAAATGCCTACCTATTTTATTAAAATTACCATGCATATAGGATAATTATAATGATATTTGTAAGAAATATTAATAGTTAATAAATTACTTTTAACATAAGCATTGGTTTTTTTAAAAATAATGTGTGCATTTTTAAGAAAGCCCAATTTATAAACGGCTAAATTGGTTAAGTTTTAGTTCAGTACATGACAAAATTTTAAATAAGAAGTTCAGATCATTAAAAATAAGCATCTTAATAATTCCTCCCCTTTTTTTAAGGGGAGGTGCCGATAGGCGGAGGGGTCAATGATATAAACTATTTAAATGATATAAACTATTTTTGTCATGTACTAAAGAATAATTTATAAAACCATGTCAGAATATGGAATAATAGTGTTGAACCCTTTATTCTTGAAATAATTACTTGGGTTTTCTTTAGAAGTAGTTAAAACAAAATCGCCACCCCAAGCACCAAGACTTTTTATGCTTCCTTTAAAGTCATTAAATAGTAGCTCTTTTACGGGAGTTTGTTTAGTTACTTTACTAATAATAGTTTCGTGTTGATTTAACAGGTTTTCAAAATCAGATAGATTTTTACAATCAATTATTTTTAAAGTGATGTCGTTAATATTTGAAATGGTTGTATTTAAAGAGCGTCCTTTAGTTTCGTTATAATGTTTAATACCATCTCGACTGTTTTGTTTTTTATTTAAATGAACAAAATATAAATGATTTTTAAATAACGGATTAAAATCAACTGATTTTATAATAGGTTTTTCGTTTTGTAATTGATAAGTAATAGGCGTATCATTTCGTGCACAAGCAACATCATAACCACTACCCCCAAAAGTATTTTTTAAAAGCCTGTAAGGATCTACATTAGCCCATTGCGCAATATTATTAATTAAGGTAGACGATGTGCCTAAACCCCAGTTTTTTGGAAAATCTAATTTTGTGGTGAGTTTAAAACCGGTACTATTTTTCAGAAAATTAGGATTAAGTTGCTTAGTTGCATTTAAAATTTGAATTAACCTGTTTGAAACATCATCATGAGGAGCTTGAGACGAAATAAGCTGTTCAATTTGGAATTCATCTTTAAACCAAATAGCATCTTTTTCATCTAAACTACTCCAAATAATTTTTGGTTCATTTATAGGTTCAATTTTAAGCGATTGCCCTAATTTTGTTGGTATAGCTAATGATAATGCACCGTCAAGTACCACATACTCGCTTGTAATTAATAATTTCCCATTGCTAGTAAAGTTTTTCATTTTTCATTTTTAACTCTTAACTTATTAATAGCATCAACAACTGCGGTGTGTGTTGCTGTATGTGTTTTAAAATACTCGGTGATTGCTACTTTCTCAGAATCATTAGCTTCAAACTGATTTAAAATATTCATCAAATGCATTTTCATGTGGCCTTGTTGAATACCTGTAGTTGTGAGCGATTTAAGTGCAGCAAAATTTTGTGCTAAACCTGCAACTGCAACTATTTGCATGAGTTCTTTTGCTGAAGGCTTATCAAGTAATTCTAATGCAAATTTAACCAATGGGTGTAACCCTGTGAGTCCGCCAACAGTTCCAAGAGCTAAAGGTATTTCCATCCAAAATGTAAAGATGCCATCTTCAACTTTCGCATGAGATAAACTACTATATTTTCCTTTTCTAGATGCGTATGCGTGAATGCCAGCCTCAACCGCTCTAAAATCATTTCCAGTGGCTAAAACAACAGCATCAATACCATTCATAATGCCTTTATTATGCGTTACAGCACGGTAGGGTTCAACTTCAGCAATATTAACAGCTTGCACAAATTTATTGGCGAAGGTTTCACCAGAGACATCATTTTTTTTAGTTAAATATTCGAGTTTGCAACTTACTTCGGCTCTTACTAAACAATTGGGAACATAGTTTGAAAGTATACTCATTACGATGTCGATGTGTTTTTCTTCTTCAGAAAAGTCACTAAAACCTAAGGCTTCATTTTTAAAAGTTTTAGCAAATTGCTCTAAACACGAATTTATAAAATTAGCACCCATGGCATCAAGCGTTTCAAAGGATGCATGAAGCTGATAATAGCCTTTTATATCACTTGTTTTATCTCGTAATTCAATATCTATAATGCCACCACCACGCAATTCCATATTTTTGGTAATAGGTTTTACATCACTTATAAGTTTCGATTTTACGGTATTAAAAAACGCTTTTAGTTTATTAAAATCACCGTTATACATAAAGTGAACCTGACCAATTTTTGTGGTAGACAATACGGTAGTTTTAAATCCGCCTCTATCCAGCCAGAATTTAGCCGCTTTACTCGCTGCAGCTACTACCGAGCTTTCTTCGATAGCCATTGGAATGGTGTAAAGTTTATCGTTAATTAAAAAATTAGGAGCAACACCAAGTGGTAAATAATAATTGGTTATCGTGTTTTCAATAAATTCGTCATGTAATTGCTGTAACTTTTCATCAGTATTCCAATATTGGAATAAAACACGTTTAGCATCATCTGTATTTGAAAAGTAGGTATCTACAATCCAATCAATTTTTTTAGATTTTGATAATTTTGAAAAACCAGCAATAGATTTACTCATAAAATTTTGTTTAACAGTTGCAAAGATACTACTCTTGTTATGAATATTGAAAATCTAAAACCAGCAACCCATTTAACTGTTAATATTGGTGGTTTTTTGCTTAATTTTTAGTAAACTTGACATCATTTTGTGAAATAAATATCAATTTTAATGAAATACCTAAAATTCTCCTTTCAAATTTGTCTTTTCGTAACTACAATTCTATCTGCTCAAACTAAAGAAATTACTCTTGAAGATATTTGGAGTGATGGCACTTTTAGAACCGAAAGTATGGATGCTTTGCATTCTATGGCTAATGGGCAGCAATATTCTGTTTTAAACTTCGATAGAGAAACAAGGTCAACATCAATTGATATTTATGATTATAATACGCTTGAAAAAGTTAAAACACTAGTGAGCTCAAAAGACCTTGAAGTATTAAACTATTTTTCAGATTACACGTTTAATAAAAACGAAAGTAAAGCGTTATTGGCGACAGAAGAAGAATCTATTTACAGACGATCCTCTTTAGGGAATTACTATGTTTATGATATTAAAAGCGCCTCTATTTCAGCCATTTCTGACGAAAAAATACAAGAGCCAACCTTTTCGCCAGATGGCACAAAAGTAGCTTTTGGATTAAATAACAACCTGTACATTAAGGATTTAATTTCTGAGGAAACTATTCAAATGACTTTTGATGGCGAAAAGAATAAAATTATTAATGGTATTACCGATTGGGTTTATGAAGAAGAATTTAAATTTGTTCGGGCTTTTGATTGGAATACAGACAGTAATAAAATAGCGTTTATTCGTTTTGACGAAACCCAAGTGCCCGAATTTTCTATGGATATTTATGGCACAGGGCTTTATCAAACACAGCAGGTTTTTAAATATCCAAAAGCTGGTGAAGCGAATGCTTTAGTATCGCTTCATATTTATAGTTTAAGTGATAATTCGGTAAATGAAGTTAAAGTAAATAAAGTATATAGCGATTTTTATATTCCACGAATCAAATGGACCAATAATGCAGATGTTTTAAGTGCGCATTACATGAACAGGCACCAAAATGAATTGGATTTATGGATGATAAATGCTAAAACCAACACATCAAATTTAGTGTTAGCTGAAACCGATAAAGCTTATATTGATGTAACCGATAATTTAACTTTTTTAAAAGATAATAGTTTTATTTGGACGAGTGAAAAAGATGGCTATAACCACATTTACCATTATTCAAAAGATGGTAAATTAATAAATCAAGTAACTAAAGGGAATTGGGAAGTAACCAATTATTACGGTTATGATGAAAAAACGAAAAACATTTTTTATCAATCAGTAGAAAACGGATCGATAAATCGTGATGTATATTCTATAAAACTTAACGGAAGAAATAAAACCAGACTTTCTAAAAGTGCAGGAACAAATGATGCCGCTTTTAGCGCAGATTTCTCATATTTTATAAATACATTTTCAAGTGCAGCAACGCCTCCAAAATATACCTTAAATAGTGCAGCTAAAGGAAATTTGATTAAGATCATTAAAGATAATGGTAAGCTTTCTAAAAACTTTTCAGGCTATAAAACTTCAAAAAAAGAGTTTAGTACCATCAGCGTAAATGGTAACGATTTGAATATGTGGATGATTAAACCAGTCGATTTTGATGCTACTAAGAAATATCCATTGTTAATGTATCAATATTCTGGACCTGGAGATCAAAAAGTAGCAAATCAATGGCACAGTGCAAATGATTATTGGTATCAACATTTAGCGCAACAGGGTTATATTGTGGTCTGTGTTGATGGCCGAGGCACAGGGTTTAAAGGTGCCGCTTTTAAGAAGGTAACGCAAAACGACTTAGGTAAATATGAAGTGGAGGACCAAATCGCATCAGCAAAACAGTTAGGAGAATTACCATTTATCGATGCCAGTAGAATAGGCATTTGGGGGTGGAGTTTTGGAGGTTTTACAAGTAGTAATTGCTTGTTTAAAGGAAATGATGTGTTTAAAATGGCAATTGCTGTAGCCCCAGTAACAAGTTGGCGTTTTTATGACACCATTTACACCGAACGTTTTTTAGGGACTCCTCAAGAAAATCCTAGAGGATATGATGAAAATTCACCAATAAATCATGTTGATAAATTAAAAGGCGATTTTCTTTTAGTACATGGTTCTGCAGATGATAACGTACATTTACAAAATACCATGCGTTTAGCAGAAGCATTAATTCAAGCTGATAAAGAGTTTGATTGGGTTGTGTATCCAGATAAAAATCATGGTATTTATGGAGGAAATACAAGGCTTCATTTATTTAAAAAAATGACTCGTTTTATTAATGAAACTCTTGGTGATAAGATTGAGAAACAAGAAGATAAAAGTGTAAAAAATGTTAAAATTAAAGGATAAACCAATTACTAACTAATAATAATTATTTATGGCTAACTCAACTACAATTAAACAAAAAGAATTATTTGGACACCCAGTAGGATTATATGTTTTATTTTTTACAGAAATGTGGGAACGCTTTTCGTACTATGGAATGAGGGCTATATTAGTTTTGTATTTAGTTGCTCAAACACAAGGTGATAATGCTGGTTTAGGTTGGACAAATGGGGAGGCTTTAGCTTTATACGGTTGGTACACGATGCTAGTCTATGTAGCTTCAATTCCTGGAGGTTGGATTGCAGATAAGTTTTTAGGTCAAAAAAAATCTGTTTTATATGGCGGGATACTTCTTGTAGCGGGACATAGCGTTTTAGCTATTGAAGAAATGTGGGCGTTTTATACCGGATTAGGATTAATTATAGCTGGTGTTGGTTTGCTAAAACCAAATATATCTACTATGGTTGGTGGCCTTTATAAAAAAGGAGATATCAGAAGAGACAAGGGTTTTACAATTTTTTACATAGGTATAAATATTGGAGCATTCTTATCTAGTTTAATTGTTGGAACAGTTGGAGAAGTTTATGGATGGCATTATGGTTTTGGTTTAGCAGGAATAGGAATGGCTTTAGGTTTAATTCAATATGTATTAGGACAGAAACATTTAATGCATGTTGGCAATTTTTTAGGAGCTTCAGTAAATGAAGAAGAAAAAATTGCAATGAAAAAGCCACTAACAAAAGTTGAAAAAGATAGAGTTGTTGTTTTATTTATTTCATTTTTATTAGTTATTGTTTTTTGGGGCGCATTTGAGCAAGCTGGTGGACTTATGAATATTTATGCATCTGAAAAGACCAATAGATTATTATCTTTTTCTTTACCATTTATTGGAAATGAAGTACCTGCTTCATGGTTTCAGTCGTTGAATGCAATGTTTATAATATTCTTAGGAACTAGCGTAGCAGCATTTTGGGCAAGTAGAAAGCTAAAAGGAAAAGTAGCTACATCATTATATAAAATGATTATTGGTTTAATAATAATGGGTACAGGATTCTTTTTTATGACAGCAGCTGCTGGTCAATATGAAAGTAACGGATCTTCTGCGATGTATTGGTTAGTATTGGCTTATTTGTTTCATACAGTAGGTGAATTATGTATTTCCCCTGTGGCACTATCATATATTACTAAGTTGGCACCTTTGAAATACGCATCATTAATGATGGGTGTTTACTTTGCTATGACTGGTTTTGGGAACAAATTAGCAGGCTTGTTAGGTGAGGCTTCTGAAAGTTTAGGTGAATACACAATATTTACTGGAATTGCAGTTTTTTGCATAGTATTTGGGCTTTTGGTAATGATTTTCCGTAAGAAATTAGAAAAGTTAACCCATGGCGCAGAAGATAATGAACATGTAATTCATGATGAGGCTGAAGGTTTCGAATTAGCAGATAACTAAAATAAAAATTATAAAAAGCACATACAGAAGGTTCGTTAACCGAAAAATTTGTTAAAAAATA
>JBAQZZ010000115.1:0-4204 GCA_049791475.1 Flavobacteriaceae bacterium
CTAGATGGATATTCGCATAAAGAAGTAGCGCGTATTTTAAATATTTCTGAAGGCACTTCAAAATCTAACTATCATCGCGCAAAACTGGGGTTACAAAAGAGTATTTCGGCACTCACCCAATCAAAAACAACACCTACACATGGAGCATAGAAAAGACATAGGCGCGCTGCTAAAAGACAGACTGGACAATGCTAAAAAAGCTCCAGAGCAAACCCTTTGGGAGCGACTGGACAGTAGCCTGGATAAACGTGAAAAAAAACGCCGAAGCATTATTTGGTTTTGGTATGGAGGAGCAGGAATTCTTTTGGCATTGTTGCTGTTGGCTGGTGCGCTAGTGACAACAAATTCAAATAAATTGGATGAAAATGCACCTATAATTTCTTCAGAAGAGAACAGAATGAAACCTCAAATCGAAATGGAATCTGAAAATCCGCTAAACAATACAATACTAACACAAGAAGGGACTGAAACCAAAGTAGCCGAAACAATTCCAAAAAACAGCGTTACTAAAACAAACGATGGTTCTTCTAAAAATCCTAATACAACAGGTGGATTTACGGTCACTACCACCCACGAATACTATAATAGCGATCTGGATACTACGACCACAAGCAAAAGCAAAAAGCTAATAGACAGTCTGGTAGCCACCAATAAACGTGTGATGGCCATAAAGGATTCTATAGCCCGTAATCGTGCAACAGATTCTATAAAACTGAATGAGGCCAGGAAGGATTCGCTTAGAAACTAAAATAGCGTATCATTATGTTGTTTTTTTTGGTAGCTTTATGGAATTATGATTTCAATCGCTTTAGAACCATTTACGCACCACTCGAAAAATTGTTTAGCTATAAAATTTCAGTATAATTTTGAAGCTAAAGAATATATAAAAACGTTTAAGGATGTTAAATGGACAAAGACCCACAGCTGTTTTTATATTTATTATGATGAAGAACGGGTAGAAAATCTTAAAAGCCATTTACAAAAGGGCGGATTTAAAATCCTGGGAAACCCTCCAGAGAGTATTGAAATATACAGAAAGGATAACAATACAAAGCTTACCCCACTCTCAAAAGAAAAGCTTGAAGTTTACGACAATTTTTTAAAATTTCTAAAAGGAAAACGCTTTAGTGACAGTACCATAGTTACGTACAGTAATTTTATTTTGGATTTTCTTCGGTTTACAGGAACCAAAGCAGTGGATAGCTTAGACGAAACAGATGTTAGGCTTTATTTAGAATGGACCGTAGGAACTTTAAATTATGCGGTAAGCACCCATAGACAAATGGTAAGTGGCTTACGGCATTTTGCGTATTTTTATCCAGCCTGTTCTATTAATGCTGAAGCTATTTATATGCCTAGAAAAGACAAGAAACTTCCTGTTATACTTAGTGTGGAAGAAATATTGCATTTACTACAGGTTACCAAAAATTTAAAACATCGTGTGATTATTGCGATGTTGTATGCATCGGGATTACGAATAGGCGAATTAATTTCTTTAGAAATAAAAGACTTTGATTTTGAGAGGAACGCGATACATATAAGAAATGCAAAAGGCAGAAAAGATAGATATGCAACCATTGCCAGGAGTATATATCCTTTACTTAAGAACTATCATGCTACTTACAGGCCTAAAGTATATTTTATTGAAAATCCAAATGGTGGCATGTATAGTGCTACCTCTATCCGTTCTTTTTTAAAGAAGAGTTGTAAAAAAGCGAACATACTTAAAACGGTAACGCCGCATTCTTTAAGGCATAGTTATGCAACGCATTTGCTAGAACAAGGAACAGATATACGTTATATTCAAGAACTACTTGGGCATAGCAGGCCAGAAACCACGATGATTTATACCCATGTGACACAAAAAGATTTACGGGAAATAAAAAGTCCTTTAGATACTACTTTAAATAATTTATCTTTACGGGATAACGACGACACAAAACTGTTTATATCCTGACCTATTTACGGGATAACGACGACAAAATACATTATATAACGAGTTGTGTACACTGCCTCACTCGGCTCAAAAAAAAAAAATCTCTTAAGTTCAAATCAAAACGGTATTAATTTTTATCAAAAAAAATTAACGCGCAATTATTCCGCAAAATAGGGGCTTGTAAACGGATTAAAAAGCAAAACGGAGCAATACAACGGATCTAACACTCAATCCATTTCTGACAAGTTAAATGCGCAACTGTTGCCGACTACTACTCTACTCCTATTACGGATAAAAACATAACTGTAAAACTGCTGCTTAAAGCAAAACGCAATGTTGCCAACAGATGACTTTAAGTCCGGTAAAAGGGATAAAAAAATATAAAACACTGTACACAACAATGTGTAAATATAATTGCTTGGTTCTTTCTTACTCGGAAAATCCTGCGGATTTTCCTCTGGTTCGTTAATATTTACTATTTTAGTGGCTTAAAAACGCAACTATCCTTACACCAAACGTTACCCACAAGCTGAAAACCAGCCGCATATTTTAGCACTTTCGGTTTTTCCCAACACATAAATCCAACGCTCTAAAAACCAAAAGAGCTAAAACTTTCCCAAAATTCGTAATTATGTATTTAAGTATTTGCTTATATACGTAATTAATTATATGTTTGTACGACAAAGCAAATAACTTTAATAAAAATATATACACAAATGAAATTAGAAATAACCTGTACAAGAGCGGAAGCCAACCATAAGCAGTTACAAAACTGTATGGAGGCATTGGATAATATGGAAGGGAGTTTTCAAAAAATGACAAAACTTTTATCAATTGCAGGAAGCGATGTAAGATTGAGAATTCTTTATTTATTGAATTTAGAAAATGAACTATGTCCTTGTGATTTAGCTGATATACTAAAAATGAGTGTTCCTGCGATCTCACAACATATACGTAAAATCAAAGATGCAGGAATAATCAATTCAAGACGAGATGGTCAAACACTTTATTATTCATTAAATAAAGATGAAACAGAGATATTTATTAGCATTTTTAAATCTATCGAATTAATTAGAAAAACAGCATAATTTATAAAGAAATGAAAACAGAAAAAACATCAAAAAATGCAGCATACACAGGTTTATTTGCTGCTGTAGCAGCATCATCTTGTTGCATACCACCTGTTATAGCATTAATAGCTGGCGTTGGAGGAAGTGCATCTGCACTATCTTGGATGGAACCTTTTAGACCCTATTTAATAGGTTTAGCTGTAATAGCTATTGGCTATGCTTGGTATGCTTACTTAAAACCCAAAAAAGCCGATGACTGTTGCGAAGTTGATGCAAAACCAAAATGGTATCAAACCAAAGGCTTTTTAATAGGCATTACATTGTTTGCAGCTATTTCAATTAGCTTTCCTTATTATTCTCATATATTTTATCCAGATAACAAAAAAGAGGTTATTGTCGTAAATCAATCAGACATTCAAACTGTAAATTTTGATGTAAAAGGTATGACTTGCGCTTCTTGTGAAGAACACGTTAAGCACGCTGTTAACGAATTAGAAGGTATTGTTAATGTAGCTGCTTCTTATGAGAAAGCTAATGCCGAAGTGGAGTTTGACAATACAAAAACATCTAAAGAAGATATAGAAAAAGCTATAAATTCAACGGGTTATAAAGTTATTAATAAATAAAAATAAATCTTATGAAAACAGCAAAGCAATATTTGGGCAAACAATTAAACACCATGTTATCTGAAATTCAACTTGATGATAATAATTTTATCGTGAATGTCCAAAGGGAATTACTTAAAGGCAATCCACTGCCAAAAACAACATTTTATGCACTTATCGATGCAACTAAAGAGAAAGCTGATTCACTGTTGGAATTATTAGGAGAGCTAAATGAAAATAACCAAATTACAGCCTTTTCTGGTTTGTCGATTACACCTACCAACCACAAGTTTATAGTGCAAGGCAAAACACTTTATACTTGGTGTGCATTAGACGCTATATTGTTTACCGAATGGCTGGATGTTTCGTCCCAAATTATATCTCAAGACCCAATTGACAATTCTATAATTGAGTTGAATATTGAATGCGATCATTTGATATCATCTAATCCATATCCAATATTTCTCTCTTTGATTGAAAAAATGGACTCTTGCAATATCAGAGGTTCCTTTTGCAATCACGTCTTTTTTTTTGCAAGCGAACAAACCGCAAAACAATGGCTTGACAGCAATGTAAATGGCAAGATATTAACC
>JBAQZZ010000116.1:0-7494 GCA_049791475.1 Flavobacteriaceae bacterium
GAGCAGGAATGGCGTGCTGAGGAAGAAGTGGAGCTTTGGGTTTTGGTTAATAATTAATAACATTTTTAGTGTTTTTAGATCGAAATTGTCCTAATCAAGGAGATATTTATTTACGTTGAAGCATTGAAGCATTGAAGCATTGAAGCATTGAAGCATTGAGTTGTTTATTCTTTAACTAATAATTTCATCGTATGGGTTGTCCCCTTGAGGGGACTTTAGGGGTGTTTTTTAGAAAAGAAGTTTTACAATTATGCCATTAACTCTTTCACAGTTTCTTCAATAATCAACGAAATACTAAACATATTCTTCTTAATATCCTCATTCGAAAATCTCAAAAATTTAACACCATAAACTTCCAACGCTCCTTGTCTTTTAGCATCATATTCAAAAGCATTGTCGTGACTGCTTCCGTCAATTTCTATTGCTAATCCAATTTCATGACAATAAAAATCAACAATATAATTGAGCATGGGTACTTGCCTATGAAATTGAACACCATACGCACGTTGTTTAATTTTTTGCCACAATAGAACTTCTGGTAACGTGCTGTTTTTTCGGAGCTGCCTAGCTAGTAGTTTTAATTCTGGATGGTATGGTATTATTTTGTTTCTCATTTGTTTTAACACCCCTAAAGTCCCCTCAAGGGGACAATCCTTCGATTAAACTTAGGAACTAATATCCCCTTGAGGGGATTATAGGGGTGTTTTGTAATACGCTTAAAAATAATCATAATATGATTGATGTTTATAATATAAATTTAGAGTGTTTTAAACTGAAGAATAAGTCTATTTTTTGGATTAAAGAGAAAGCTCTGTTCAAATTTTTTTAAGCCTAAGTTTAATTCTATGTTCAAAATTATTACATTCAATAGAGCTATTTTCGTTTAAGACTAAATCTATTTCAATTTCGCAATCACAAACAGGACAATTATAAATAATATCTTTAAGTTTAAATAGTAAATTCTAAACAGAGGGAATAGGTAATATCAAGTGGTTCACCATAATTTTTTATTTATAAATTTAAAAATTATCCATTTTCTATATAATCATAAATGAAGTCATTAATTGTTTCAAACTCCTCATCAAATTTTAAAACTATTCTTGATGTCATTTTATTTACCCAATTATCAATTTCTAATCTTGAATCTATTGTTTTTAAAAATAATAGGTTAGGATTAGATCTTATAAAATCGCCTATAAAAAAATATAAGTCATTTTTAAAGCTATCAGCATAATTACGTTCTTTTTCTTCTAATATTTCCTTTAGAAAAGTTATTTTATTTTTAAAACTCAACATATATCTTTTATTAAGTGATATTCTTTTAAGTCTTTTGATTTGATTAATCTTTCTTTAAAATTTAAATTTTTTATTGGATTTTCTATCGTTAAAAATTTAGGAGAATCGTTTAAGTTTAATACTAATGTTATAATATAATTTTCTTTATATTCTAAAGCTTTATTATACTCATTTTCAGTTAGTCTGAACTTTCCTTTTTTCTCTCTTATCCCTTTTATTTCAGCTAAATAAGAAAAATTGTTTGTATCTATTTGAAAATCATATCCATCTCCAAATAACCTAGCATCTTCTATCTGTCCATCTTCAAAAATATCTATAGAATTAAAATTATTCATAAAATACATTTCAGCTTCTAAACCAGTTTCTTGAAGTTTTTTAAATTTTGATTTTGTTATAGGTTTTACATCTACAAAAAAGTCTTCTAATTTATAATTCTCTTTTAAGAATAGTTTGACAATATCAGAATAGCCTTTAACCTTTTCATTGCCGAACAAACCATCAATTAAAAGTTTTCTATGTATATAAGTTTGTCCTTTTTGCCACCAACCTTTCCTGCCGTTATCTGAGAAAAATGGATCAAATAAGTCCATTCTATTTTTTATAGTGCTGTTTGTTTCAGCGATATTATTCTTTACTAAATATTCATAAAAGGATGTTTTAGTTTTAAAACCAAACTCTTTGATAAAATCATTATTAAATTTTGAAAGGCCATATCCTATCAAATTTAAAATCTCATAATTTTCATGTTTACTCATTGTAAAAAATCATATTTTCTTAATGCGCCTCCAACCAATTCAAACCTGTATCCACTTCAACATCCAATGGAACTTCTAATTTAAAAGCATTTTCCATTTCCGTTTTAATTAAGGTTTTCATGTCTTCCAACTCCGGTTTATAAACATCAAAAACCAATTCATCATGTACTTGCAGGAGCATTTTAGTTTTATAATTACCAGCTTCTAGTTTATCATAAATATTAATCATGGCAATTTTAATAATATCGGCAGCACTACCTTGAATAGGCGCGTTTACGGCATTACGTTCTGAAGCACCACGAACCACAGCATTTCTAGAATTAATATCTTTTAAATAGCGACGCCGCCCTAAAACGGTTTGCACATAACCATTATCGCGGGCAAAATCGACTTGCTCACTCATATAAGCACGCAATTTTGGATAGGTTTCATAATACGTGTCAATAAGTTCTTTGGCTTCACTTCTTGATAAATCGGTTTGATTGCTTAACCCGAAAGCAGAAACCCCATAAATAATTCCGAAGTTTACGGTTTTGGCATTGCTACGTTGCTCACGAGTCACTTCATCTAAAGGGACATTGAATACTTTTGAAGCGGTAGACGCATGAATATCTTCACCGTTCTTAAACGCTTCAATCATAGTTTCTTCTTTACTTAGCGCCGCAATAATTCGTAATTCTATTTGCGAGTAATCGGCAGCCAATAAAATGTAATCGTCATTTCTTGGAATAAAAGCTTTTCGTACTTGTCGTCCACGTTCTGTTCTTATAGGAATGTTTTGAAGGTTTGGGTTATTACTACTCAAACGTCCTGTAGCAGCAACGGTTTGCATATAATCGGTATGCACACGACCTGTAGCTTCTTCAACTTGTAACGGTAAGGCATCAACATAGGTGCTTTTTAATTTTGCGAGCCCTCTATATTCTAATATATCTTTAATAATAGCGTGGTCTTTGGCTAAATAGCTCAAGATTTCTTCTCCGGTGGCGTATTGTCCTGTTTTGGTTTTTTTAGGTTTATCAACCAGTTTTAGCTTTTCGAATAAAATAATACCAAGTTGTTTTGGTGAGGCAATATTAAATTCTTCGCCAGCGGTTTCATAAATACGTTTTTCAAGGTTTAAAATATCGTTATTCAATTCTTCGGATAAAGAATTTAAAAATGTTTCATCCAAATTAATGCCTTCCAATTCCATAGCCGCTAAAACACGAAGCAACGGAATTTCAATATCATCAAACAGTTTTTGAGTATTGGCTTCGCCTAATTCATGTTGAAAATGTTCTTTTAGTTGTAATGTGATATCAGCATCTTCAACCGCATATTCGGTTTGTTTTTCTAAAGGAACATCGCGCATGGAGAGTTGATTTTTTCCTTTTTTACCAATCAATTCTGTTATGGAAATGGGTGTGTAATTCAAATAGGTTTCAGCCAACACATCCATATTATGACGCATATCTGGATTAATCAAATAGTGCGCTAACATGGTATCAAACAATTTACCTTTTACGGTAACATTATATTTTGCTAAAACTTTAATATCATACTTTAAATTCTGCCCAACTTTCTCAATGGTTTCACTTTCAAAAAACAGACGCAGTTGCTCAATTAAAGCTTGTGCTTCATCTTTATCTTCCGGAAACGGTACATAAAACCCTTTACCAATTTCCCATGAAAATGCAATCCCTACGAGTTCTGCTATTAACGGATTTAAACCCGTAGTCTCCGTATCAAAACATACTGAATTTTGATTCATTAAATTTTTAATGAAGAGTTTTGTTCCTATACCAGGAGCTACACTTTGATAAAAATGTGATGCCGTTTCAGCTGTTTTTCTAGTATGCTCAGAAACTGTTTCTGTTTGAGTAGCGCTTGAAGGATTTGCTCCAAATAATGAAAATTGTCCTGCACCTGCCGATGCTCCCTTTTGTCCTGTGGACATTTTTCCCGAAGGGGAAATCGTTTCGTTTTCATTTGAAGTTTTAGAATTCTGAGATTCATTTGAAGTAGATGCCGTTTGAACCGCAAATGTTTTTGTGAAATTATCAATTAATCTCCTAAACTCTAACTCTTGAAATATTTCAACTACTTTAGGAATATCTGGCTGGTCTAATTCAAAATCTTTTGCATTAAACGTCACAGGAACATCAAGCATAATGGTTGCCAATTTTTTAGATAGCAAACCTAATTCGCCATTGGCTTCAATTTTCTCTTTCATTTTACCTTTTAGTTCATGCGTATTGGCTAAAAGGTTTTCCATACTGCCATAAGCTGCTAAAAACTTTTTGGCTGTTTTTTCGCCAACACCAGGTAATCCGGGGATATTGTCACTTGAATCGCCCATCATACCTAAAAAGTCAATCACTTGCAATGGGTTGGTGACTTCAAATTTTTTCTGAACTTCAGGAATGCCCCACGTTTCATAACCACCACCAAACATAGGGCGATACATAAAAATATTTTCAGAAACTAATTGTGCAAAATCTTTATCTGGTGTCACCATAAACGTTTGGTAACCTTCCTTTTCGGCTTGTTTTGCGAGTGTTCCAATTACATCATCTGCTTCATAACCAGACTTAACCATTATTGGAATATGCATCGCCTTTAAAATGTCCATAATAATTGGTACGGCAATACTAATGGCCTCTGGTGTTTCGTCTCTATTGGCTTTGTATGCTTCAAACATTTCCACACGGTCTGCACTTCCGCCTTTATCAAAACAAACGGCTAAATGGTCTGGGCGTTCCCGTTTTATAACATCTAATAGCGAATTCATAAACCCCATGATTGCTGAGGTATCAAGACCTTTAGAATTGATTCTTGGATTTTTTATAAAGGCATAATAACCACGAAAAATTAAAGCGAAGGCATCTACTAAAAAGACGCGTTTGTTGTCAGACATTTTGTTTGTTTTGATAGAAAATCAAAGCTACAAAAAGTTATGGTTATAATTCTGAATACTGTGATTGGATTTCTTTATTTCCGAAATGAATTCTTAACGATTAGTTAAATAAAATATGTTAATTATCTATTAACTTACAATACGCTTATCTTTGAATAAAAAAGGAATATGCTGCGTTGGATTATATTTATAGTTTTTTATCTATTTATTGTTTTTTATGGTTTTCAAGCTATAAAAACAGTAACCAAAAATATCTGGATTCATTACATTTTTATTGCTTTAACGCTTATAGTTGCTGGTAATTTTATTATTCAGTTTACAATTTATTCAGAAGGTCGTGTTTTAAATCCTGCAAAAAGTTATGCTTTTGGGTTTTTATTGGCCTTTATATCTTTCAATTTGATTTTAGTTCCCATACTTTTAGGAGAGGATATTTTAAGGTTAATATTAGGGCTCTACGACAAAATAGTTACAAAAAACGACCCTTTTTTTATAGCCTCAAGGCGTAAGTTTTTAAGTCAGTTGGCTCTGGGCTTGGCCGCTATCCCGTTTTCTTCACTTTTATATGGAATGTATCGTGGAAAATATAGATTTAGAGTTCTAAACTACACTTTGCATTTTGAAGATTTACCTCATGCTTTTGATGGTTATAGAATTACACAAATAAGCGATATTCATTCAGGAAGTTTTGATAATAGAGAAAAAATTGAATATGGCGTTAATTTAATAAAAAAACAGCAGTCGGATGTTATTTTGTTTACTGGTGATCTGGTGAATAATAAATCCTCTGAAATGGCAGAATGGAAAGAACTATTTGGTACGCTAAAAGCTAAAGACGGCGTTTTTTCTGTTTTAGGAAATCATGATTATGGTGATTATATTGATTGGCCTACACCTGATGCAAAAGCTCAAAATTTAGCAGATCTAGTTGGTTTACAAAAAGAAATGGGGTACGATTTGCTTTTAAATGAAAGTAGGTTTATTGAGAAAAACGGTGAACGAATAGCAATTGTTGGTGTTGAAAACTGGGGAGCTGGCGGATTTAAAAAAGCAGGCGATTTAAAGAAAGCCGCGGCAGGCATTAAAAAAGACGATTTTAAAATACTAATGAGCCACGACCCATCGCATTGGGAAAAAGAAGTTATTCAAGACGATTATCATTATCATTTAACACTAAGTGGGCATACTCACGGGATGCAATTTGGTATTGAAATTCCGGGATGGATAAAATGGAGCCCCATAAAATGGCGTTACAAATATTGGGCAGGAATTTATAAAGAAATGGGGCAATATATTAATGTAAACAGAGGCTTCGGGTATTTGGGCTATCCCGGTCGAGTAGGAATTTGGCCTGAAATAACAGTTATTGAACTTAAAAAAGGAACAAAAGAGGCTTAAACGTTTGCTATTATTGCAATTACCGCTAATTTGTTTATATTTATAATATGGTAAATTACCAAGCAATATAAAGCATTGGTTTTCAAACCGAAAAAAAATTGTAGGTTTGTTAAACTATAAGTTGACTTAATACTTTAAAATATGTCAAAATTTGGGGAACTTATTGATGTGGATATTCCAGTTCTGTTAGATTTTTTTACAGAATGGAATGAGCAATCTAAAGCAATGCATGCGGTACTTCGCGATGTCGCTGCAGCACTTGGTGATAAAGCTAAAGTTATTAAAATTGATGTTGAAAAAAATCAAGAATTAGCGGATGCTTTGCGCGTAAAAGGATTGCCAACACTAATCGTTTATAAAGACGGTGAAATGAAATGGCGCCAAAGTGGCGAGCAAGACGCTAATACACTTATTGGTATTATTCAAGATTATATCTAAATTTCTAAAAACGCAACATTTAAATATTCGGGCGTTACACAAGGGTCGGGCTTTATTCATTATTTAATATTTTATAATAATGTATTCATGAATGTAAACATTTGGGTAGTCACTTCTCGATGAAAAATCGGGAGAGCTTCAACAAATGCCTCAATCCCTAACGCAAATCACGACTTCAAAATATATTTAGCGTTTAAAATTTAAGCTTTTAATTTTTAAACACCTTATCTTCAAAAGGAGGAGAATTAATATCCAAGTAAGAACTCCTTCCATTTTTTAAGGGAAGGTGGATTCAGTTCCCCTAAAAGGAACTGAAGACGGAAGGGTAAAATTAATCACCAATTTTCTAAGTACATAACAAACGACAATTCATAAATCACAACACGCTAAAAATCAAACTTTCGTTACATAAGCTTTCAGACCTACAAGGTTTTTAAAACCTTGCAGGTGGGGTGTCAAATTTGAAGTATCTAAAATTTGAAATTTCGTTCTCTTTTTTATCTTCAATAATGAATTTAAAAATGACCTAAAGTCTTTATTATCTGGTTAAAGGTTAAAACCCTGTAATTTGATTGTAGTTACTTTAGTTTCTATAAACTTTTAAGAGCATGTTGTCATTTCGACAGAGCGAGGAACGAGTGACGAGAAATCTTATAATAATGAGATTCCTCTTCGTGCCTCATTCGGAATGACAAGCCCTTCTCTAAA
>JBAQZZ010000117.1:0-3279 GCA_049791475.1 Flavobacteriaceae bacterium
AATAAACAATAAGACAATGAAATTCTGGATAATATTACTTTTTGCAACTTTTGGTTTTACATTAAATGCACAAGATATTTTAGTTAATGGTGTAAATTATGAAGTAAAAAATAAAAAGATTTTAAAAGAAGGTATTGATGTAACAAGCTCTTTATCTGAAGATGAAAAATCAGCAATTTTTTCAGCTTTTAATAGTAAAATGGATAAAGTTAAAGAACTTGAAAAAGCTGAAAAAAACCTTAAAAAGGCTGAAAAAGAACAAAAAAAAGCTGAAAAACGTCAAAAAAAAGCTGAAAAGGCTTTAAAGCAAAAAGAAAAAGCGCAATCTAATTTCGAGAAATCTGGTAAACAATATAATAGCGCTGTTAAGAAATACGAAAAGCTAAAAGATAAAGGGAAGTTGTCTCCAAAGGATGAAAAAAAATGGCTTGAGAAGATTGAAAAATTAAAAGAAGCACAAGCTAAAGCAAAGAAAAAACTTAATTAAGCGTAAATATTTCAAGCAAACGCTAACAAAAACTATGAGTAAAATCTAATCTAAAGCTTTTGTTAGGGTTTGCATAAACTCACCTATTTTAGAAGGTTCCAACCAGCGTGTTACGACAACAATATTATGTTTTTCATCAACTATAATAAAGTTGCCACCAAAGCCTGCGGCATAGTAAATATCTTCTGATACATTTTCCCAATGTCTTGCGCCTTTTTTATTCAACCACCACATATAGCCATAATTAATATTGGGTTTAGATGATGTAACGGCTCTTTCAATCCAGTTTTTACTTATAATTTGTTCATTTTTCCATTTTCCATCATTCAAAAATAATAAGCCAAAACGTGCCATATCTTCTGCGGAAATAAATAAGCCTCCACCAGAATGTCCTCCTCCTGTTACAGATTTCATTTGTAAGCCGTCAATAGTTGTCCAAGCATTTTCATAACCAAACCATTGCCATGTTGTAGATGCTCCAATTTTATCCATAACTTCGTCTTTAAGTACTTGTGGCAGAGGTTTTCTCCATATTTGAAGCAATGCATAGGCAAGTACATTTACACGTACATCGTTATATTCCATAAATGTACCTGGTTCTTTAAGTTTTCTGTTTTTCCAATCATCTAAACCACCTTCGCGCGGTGGGCGATCTGCCCAATCTTTTCCACCCCAAAGTTCACCAGACCAATCTGAATTTTGTTGTAATAAGTGTTGAAATGTAATTTTAGAATTATGCTCACCATCAAATGTTCCATCCCAAAGGTAATCTTTGGCATAATCTGTTTCATTTCTAATCAAACCTTTGTCTACTGCTAAACCTGCGATAGTTGATAAAAAACTTTTGGTAACACTAAAAGCCATATCTACACGCTTTGTATCTCCCCATTTTGCAATTACAAAGCCGTCTTTTAAAATTAATCCTGCTGGTCCTTCACGTTTTTTTGTAGGGCCAAGAATTTGATGAAATGGTTCTCTGGCGAAACCTTCCAAAATGGCTATACGTAAATCTCTAGAGCCTGAATATTCATTTGTTTTGACAAAATCAATAGCAGTTTTTAATTGTACGGTATTAATTCCAAAATCAGATGCCGATTTTTCTTCCCAAATAGTATGACGCTCTGGAAAATAATTTATTTGTGCTTGTATGAAGCTAACAAAAAAGACAAAGAATATGGCTAATAAATGGTATCTAAATGTTTTCATGTTTTGTTTACCTATAAAATATTTAACAGTTGAAATTACTTAATTATTTTTTAATCCTACATAGAATTTGTATTTTTATAATATGCAAAACCAATTAAAAATAGCGTTAATTCAATCTGATTTAGTTTGGGAAAACCCTGAACAGAATAGAATTAATTTTTCACAGAAAATCAATAACATTTCTGAAGCTGTTGATATGATTGTTCTTCCAGAAATGTTTACCACAGGCTTTACCATGAATGCATCAAAAGTTGCAGAAGCTATGGATGGTGAAACAGTACTTTGGATGCAAAATATGGCAAAAAAAACTAATGCAGCTATAGTTGGAAGTGTTGTTATTTCAGAAGAAAAAAACTATTACAATAGATTATTATTTGTTGAGCCTTCGGGTTATATTTCAAAATATGATAAACGACATACTTTTACGCTTGTTGGTGAGAATAAAACATATACAGCAGGAACCGAAAAGGTTATTATAAACTATAAAGGCTGGAAAATTAGCCCGTTAATTTGTTACGATTTACGTTTCCCAGTTTGGGCTCGAAATATGGCTGATTATGATGTTTTATTATATGTTGCCAATTGGCCCAAACCCAGAGTTTCTGCTTGGGATGCTTTATTAAAAGCCCGTGCTATTGAGAATATGAGTTACTGTATTGGTGTAAATAGAGTAGGTGTTGATGGCGTAAATAGCGAGTATTCAGGGCATTCTGCCTGTTATGATGTTCTTGGAGATTTACAAACATCTCTTAAGCCCGATGCGGAACAAACAGAAGTTGTTACTTTAGAAAAAAGACATGTTGAAGCCTACAGAAATAAACTTAAATTTTTAGATGATAGAGATACGTTTGCTATTAAATAAAATTTAAGGTTTGAACGGTTCCCCATTCGGGTCTTATATCATCATCCATTTCAAAGTAAACAACACGTTCTGGCTGTATTTTTTTTAGGTAATTACCAGTATCGTATTTTTTATTGCCGTTAGAATCAAAAATAACTCTTATTAAATATTTACCAGAGTCTAAATTTAAAAAGTCTAAAACTTCAGGTTTGGTAGAGTATTGCTCATATTTCACTTCACCTTTATCATTAGTCAATTGGAAAATTATAGGGTATTTTACATTGTTTAACGTGAAACGAATATACCCGAAATCAGAAGTTTTTCTGGTTTTAAGGGTGTAATTTAAAGTGTCATTTTTATTATCAAAAAAATCAGTAAACGCCTCAGGTAGTATTTGTACTTTATACGTATTATCTTCGGTTTTGTCGAAATTCAATTCGTATGCATTAGAAATCATATCAAACTTTGTATTGAATTCAAGTTTAATGGAATCTTTATCCATAATCGTGATTTTTGAATCATCAAAGTTTAAAAGCGGTGTACTTCCTTTAATTTTTAAAGATTCTTTATATCCTATATCTCCAGATGGCGATGCTTTTAAGGTTAGGGAGTCTCTTTTTTGTTCACTAATTCTTACCGTAAAATCTTTTTCAAAATCATTTTTTGAAACTTTAAAAAGTAAATAGTCTACTTTTAATATTGGTTTGTACCAATATTACAATGTATCAGTTTTATCATCTTTATT
>JBAQZZ010000118.1:0-29555 GCA_049791475.1 Flavobacteriaceae bacterium
GGTTTTTCAATTGAGGCCTCTGAAAATAGCTTGTTGTTATTTGTATCAGGAGAACCATTTCATGAACCAGTTTCAACCTATGGTCCTTATGTAATGAATACACAAACTGAAATCATGGAAGCCATGCGCGATTACCAAATGGGTAAAATGGGTTTTCTAGCCCCCTAACCCCTAAAGAGGAATTTATGTTAAACCTGCAAGGTTTTAAAAACTTGTAGGTATACAAGAATAAAGTAAATACATAATAGCGTTTCGCTTGGGAGGTGTTTTTTGAAATTTAAGCATAATATCCCTATAATTGCTTCAAGGGGATAATAACTATTGAGTAAGCACATAACAGTGGTGCGTTAGGGATTGAAGTGGAAAGCCCACAGCCGAGGTACGAGCGAGGACTTGTAACGTAAAGCCCGACCTCCCGTCCCGATAGCTATCGGGAGCTATCGGGAGTGGTAACGCCCAAAAACAACTTTTAAAAAAACAAGAAAAATGAAAACAATAATTCACAAAGCAGAAACAAGAGGTTTAGCTGACCATGGTTGGTTAAAATCATATCATACATTTAGTTTTTCGAGTTATCAAAATGCTGAACGCATGAATTTTGGTATGTTACGTGTGCTAAATGATGACATTGTTCAGCCTAATATGGGATTTGGAACTCATCCACATCAAAATATGGAAATTATATCGATTCCTTTAAAAGGCGCATTGTCGCACAAAGATAATATGGGAAACAAACGTCCTATTGAAGTGGGTGAAGTTCAGGTTATGAGTGCAGGAACAGGTTTAACACATTCAGAATTTAACGATAGCAAAACTGATGAAACCAATTTTCTTCAACTTTGGATTATCCCAGAAGAAAAAGGAGTGAAACCAAATTATGAGCAACGAAAATTTGATAGTTCTAAACAAAAAAATAAATTGCAAACAGTAGTTGCCCCAAAAGATAAATTAGAAGGTAATGCACTGCCCGTAAGTCAGCAAGCTTATATTTACAGGTCTGATTTAGAGTCTGATAAGATTTTAGATTTAAGTGTTAAAAACAGTAATAATGGATTATATATTTTTGTGGTTAGTGGTGAGTTACAAGTATTAGATTCAACTTTGAGTTCTCGTGATGCCATGGGTATTTCAGAAGTTGAAAAAGTATCTATTAAAGCAAAAAAAGATTCAGAATTAATTATAATTGAAGTTCCTATGAACTAATAATACAGGTTTATTCAATGAACTCATCTTGACTTTTTCTATTTCCTAAAAAAAGTCAAAAAT
The DNA here is from genome assembly GCA_049791475.1 of Flavobacteriaceae bacterium. GTDB lineage: Bacteria > Bacteroidota > Bacteroidia > Flavobacteriales > Flavobacteriaceae > CAXBID01. The sequence continues at coordinate 1,267 of JBAQZZ010000118.1, forward strand.
TCGCTCATATTTCAGCAATTTTTTTATTCGTAGTGATGCTATGACTTTCAAAAATAGTTTCATCTGAACAAATTTTATCTCTCCCGATAATTATCGGGATTCGGTTAAAAACAAAAAGTCAAGATGAGTTCAATTTAGTTAACAAAAAAGGCCTCAGTATTGAAGCCTTTTTTTGTTAATATCTGATAAGAATGTTTACTTGAAAATTTTTTTAAGTAACACCATAGCTCCAAACTTACTGGCTATTTTTAGCCCTGTTTGTATCCAATTATATGGTCTAAAATCTTCTTTATATTCTTCTTTTACAGCTTTAATTTCTTCCCATGCGATTTGGCGTTCAAGGTTTAATACCTTTAAATCTTTTTCTAAGTTTTCTATATTGTTATAAATTTCCATATTAATTAAAAAATTTCTTTGATAATTCTTTGATAATCCTCTTATCAACTTCACCTTTCAAATAGTATGCTATTACTGAAAGTACTAAGAAAATAATACTTACAATTAAAAACCCAAGTGGATAATTATTTATTGTTTCTCCAATAAATAATGCTAATGAGATTGCTAAGAGTAAAATAAACATTATAACTAAACTGCCAATAATTAAAGCTTTAAATACCATACTAACAGATATAGAAAGCTGCTGAAAAATTTTGAGCTTATAATATTTGTAAGATGTTTTTAAGTAACGCTCGCCTGCATCACTAGCTTTATCATTTGTAGCACTTATAGAATCTATCAAACCCATATATTATGATGTTTTTTGTAGTTTTTTATTCTTTGCTTTCAATTCAGCTAACTTTTTTTCTAAAGTGGTAATTACATCATCAGCCTTATGACTTGTACTCTTTATAAATGAATCAACTTCTTCATCTAAAGTTTGTTTTTTAGCTGAAGCTGTTGTAACAATTTTATCCTTTAAATTTGTAGCTGATTGCGTTAATTTATCTTTAGCAAGTTCTGCTTCAGCAGCTAATTTATCTTTTGCTAATATCGCTTCATTTGCAATTTTTTCTCTCGTTTTACTTCCTTTATCAGGCGCAAATAAAATACCTAAAACTGCTCCTACAGCTGTTCCAGCTAAAATTCCTAATACTGTATTTCCATTATTTCCCATAATTTGTTTTATTTTTAAAATTAAACTTGATTTACTCAAAAATAATACTAAATAACGGGTTATCTTAACGCTAAAGAAATGAATTTTGACTTAAATCAATTCATTTTTTTAATCTCTAATTTATTATAGCATCATTTAAAGAGTTTTAAATTCTTCATCATAAAAATAATTGACCTCAATTTAAGTATTATTTTACGATATTTGCGTTCAAACTAACCATCAAAAAAAATAAAATTATGGCAATGAATAAAAATACAGTTCTAGCTTGGGCTACTGTTTTAATGGTAATAATGGGTATCGTACTCATATTAATGGGTGCATATAGATATGACGATGTAGCTGGTTGGGGTTTTGCGACAGTAGGAATCGGTTTTTTCGCCATTGCTTGGGTGTTTAATGCTTTAAAAGGAAGGGTGTAATGAGCGATGATAAAAAAGTGATTTTTTCAATGTCTGGTTTAACCAAGACATTTCAGGGTGCAAATACGCCTGTTTTGAAAAATATTTACTTAAGTTTTTTCTACGGTGCAAAAATCGGGATTTTAGGTTTAAACGGTTCCGGTAAATCAACACTATTGAAAATTATTGCAGGTGTTGATAAGAATTACCAAGGCGATGTTACCTTTTTACAAAATTATTCAGTGGGTTATTTAGAACAAGAACCAAAACTTGACGATAATAAAACCGTCATGGAAGTTGTAAGAGAAGGCGCTGCTGAAACCGTTGCTATTCTTGATGAGTACAATAAAATTAACGACATGTTTGGCTTAGAAGAAGTGTATTCTGATGCTGATAAAATGGAAAAGTTAATGAACCGTCAAGCAGAACTTCAAGATCAAATTGATGCTGCTGGGGCTTGGGAACTTGATACCAAATTAGAAATTGCCATGGATGCATTACGTACTCCTGATAGCGATAAAAAAATAGCTGTACTTTCTGGAGGAGAAAAACGCCGTGTGGCTTTATGTCGCTTGCTTTTAAAAGAACCAGATGTTTTATTGTTGGATGAGCCAACTAACCATTTAGATGCAGAATCGGTGCATTGGTTAGAGCATCATTTAGCACAATATAAAGGAACGGTAATAGCGGTGACCCACGATAGATACTTTTTAGATAACGTTGCGGGCTGGATTTTAGAACTCGATAGAGGAGAAGGGATTCCTTGGAAAGGTAATTATTCATCTTGGTTAGATCAGAAATCAAAACGTATGGCTCAAGAAAGTAAAACGGCTTCTAAGCGTCAAAAAACATTAGAACGTGAGTTAGAATGGGTACGTCAAGGTGCAAAAGGACGTCAAACCAAACAAAAGGCGCGTTTAAATAATTATGATAAATTAATGAGTCAAGATCAAAAACAACTTGACGAAAAACTAGAAATATATATTCCAAATGGGCCACGTTTAGGCACCAATGTTATTGAAGCTGTTGGCGTTGCTAAAGGTTATGATGATAAATTATTATATGATGATTTAAATTTCAAACTACCACAGGCTGGAATAGTTGGGGTTATAGGGCCAAATGGTGCTGGTAAAACCACGATTTTCAGGATGATAATGGGTGAAGAAACACCTGATAAAGGTGAATTTAAAGTTGGAGACACCGCTAAATTAGCATACGTAGATCAAAAGCACTCAAATATAGACCCAGAAAAAACCATTTGGCAAAACTTTAGTGATGAACAAGAGTTGATTTTAATGGGTGGAAAGGAAGTGAATTCAAGGGCATATTTAAGTCGTTTTAATTTCTCTGGTGGTGAACAAAATAAAAAAGTAAAATTACTTTCTGGTGGTGAACGTAACCGTTTACATTTAGCGATGACTCTTAAAGAAGAGGGTAATGTATTGCTTTTAGATGAGCCCACTAACGATCTTGACGTGAATACTTTACGAGCTTTAGAGGAAGGTTTAGAGAACTTTGCAGGTTGTGCGGTTGTTATATCTCACGATCGTTGGTTTTTAGATAGAATATGTACACACATTTTAGCTTTTGAAGGCGATTCTCAAGTATATTTTTTCGAAGGTAGTTTTTCTGATTATGAAGAAAATAAGAAGAAACGATTGGGTGGTGATTTAATACCAAAACGTATTAAGTATAAGAAATTAGTAAGATAATTTATTATAAGATTATTCAAAGCGTTCACTGAAAATTAGTATTTGTCAAACTGAGCGCAGTCGAAGTTTTATGATTTTAAAACCATGACATTTCGACTGTGCTCAATGTGACGTTTAAATTGAAGTTTACGCTTTAAAGTTTTTTCAAAATTTATAAATTGCATTAATTTATCCATATAGATTTAGTATTGGTAAATTCTTTAATACCATAGCCAGAAAGTTCTCTCCCATAACCACTTGTTTTTATGCCTCCGAAAGGTAATCGTGGGTCGGAGGCTACTAATTTATTAACAAAACTACTGCCAGCTTCTAATTGTAGAGCTACTTTTTCGCCACGCAATTTATCAGAGGTAATTACCCCAGAGCCTAAGCCAAATTTGGAATTATTAGCTAATGTAATAGCATGATTTTCGTCTTTTGCTTTTATAACAGATGCTACAGGTCCAAACAATTCTTCATCAAAAGCCTCCATTCCAGGTTCAAGGTCTACTAGAATTGTTGCTGGATAATAGGCGCCTTTTCTATTTGGTATTTTTCCACCAATAATTAATTTTCCACCTTGGCTAATCGTTTTTTCTACTTGTTCATGTAATTCATCTCTTAAATCTACTCTAGCTAATGGACCGTAATAAGTGTCTTCATTTGTAGGTTCTCCCATTTTCGCATCTGTCATTTTTTCGATGAATAATTTTAGAAAGACGTCATAAATGTCTTCTAAAACAATAAATCGTTTAGCTGCGATACAGGTTTGTCCGTTATTTTGTAGTCTTCCATAAGTTGCTAAATCAGTGGCTTTTTCTAAATCTGCATCTTCTAAAATAATATATGCATCACTACCGCCCAATTCCAAAACGGTTTTCTTTAAATTTTTACCAGCTATTGATGCTACAGATTGACCAGCAGGGGCACTTCCTGTTAAGGTTACGGCGACAATGTGTTTATTTTCAATTACAGATTCAACGATATCAGAGCTAATATTAAGATTGATAAATATGCCTTTTGGAAAACCTGCATCTTGTATGATTTTTTCAAGCGCAAAAGCACAACCCTGCACGTTAGATGCATGTTTTAAAACACCAGCGTTTCCTGCCATCAACGCAGGTGCGATAAACCGGATGACCTGATAAAATGGAAAATTCCATGGCATTACAGCTAATATGACACCTAAAGGTTGAAACGTGACATAACTTTTATGAGCTTCGGTTTCTACGCTTTGATCTGCTAATAATTCCGCAGTTTGGTCTGCATAATAGCGACAAATATAGGCGCATTTCTCAATTTCTTTTCTTGATTGTGTTATGGTTTTACCCATTTCACTTGTTGCTAATTGTGCGTATTCTTCGTTTCTCTCGTCAAAAAGATTAGCTAATTTGTGCATGAGTTTAGCACGTTCAGTATATGTTTTATTTTTCCAAGTTAGAAAGCTTTTATGAGCTTGTTCAATATTTGCTGAAACCTCAGGTTTTGATAATCGATTGTATGTCTTTATAGATTCTTCGGTTGCGGGGTTTATAGTTGTTATTGTATTCATGTTTTTATTTTAATTTTTTTGAAAATTCTTTAATCACCACATTTAAAATTTCATGATTTAATGAGTAATCTACTGCTAAATCAATAATTTGAACACCTGTTGAATTTAGTGCTTGTTCTAAATTAATTTTAAATTCTTTAACTGATTTTGGTTGATAACCAAATGCGCCAAAACTCTCAGCATATTTAACAAAGTCAGGATTGGTGTACTCTAATCCATATTTAGGAAAACCTTCACCTTCTTGTTTCCATTGAATCATCCCATAACCGTTATCATTTAATATAATAACGACCAAATCTAATTTTAATCTTACGGCTGTTTCAATTTCTTGTGAGTTCATCATAAAGCCGCCATCACCATTTATTGAAATAACTTTTTTATCAGGATTAAGCTCTTTAGCCATAATAGCAGAAGGTAAACCAGCACCCATAGTCGCCAATGCATTATCTAGTATTAGGCTATTTTGAATATATGCTGGATAATTTCTTGCGAACCATATTTTATAAATACCATTATCTAAAGTAACTATACCGTCTTCGGGAAGCGTATCTCTAACGTCTTTAACTATACGTTGTGGTAGGATAGGAAAACGATTATCATCTTCATATTTTTTTAAATGTGCTGCTACATTTTCTTTTACTTTTAAAAAGAATTCATTATTCCAAGATTTCGCATGTGGTTTTAATGTATCACATAAATTATTTATGCTTCCTGCTATATCTCCAATAACATTAAAATGCGGAAAATAAAGCTGATCTATTTCAGCTGCAAAATAGTTAACATGAATAACTTTTTGACTATCGTCGGGCTTCATTATAAACGGTGGTTTCTCTATGGTATCATGACCCACATTAATAATGAGATCTGCTTTGTGGATGGCTTCGTGTAAAAAATCGTCATCCGAAAGTGCTGCAGTACCTAAATACAAATGGTGGCGTTCATCAATAATGCCTTTACCCATTTGTGTGTTAAAAAACGGGATTTCTAAGGTATTTACGAAGTTCGATAACGCTTTACTAGCTCGTTTTCTGTTTGCTCCTGCACCAATAAGAAGTAAGGGGTTTTTGGCATGCTGTACCATTCTTGACGCTTCATTAATTACTTTAGTTCCAGCATACGGAATTTTATAATCAATAACGTCAAAAATTCTTGAGTTTTCAATGTCTTCTTGTGCAACATCTTCAGGAAATTCTATATGCACCGCTCCAGGACGTTCATCCGTAGAAAGTCTGAATGCTTCCCTAATCATAGCAGGAATATGCTCACCATGGGTTACTTGCTTAGTATATTTTGTTAAAGGTTGCATCATTTCAATAACATCAATAATTTGAAATTTACCCTGTTTACTTGATTTGATTGGTTTTTGTCCAGTAATCATAAACATAGGCATAGCACCTAATTGACCATAAGCCGCTGTAGTTACCAAATTTGTAGCTCCTGGACCTAACGTTGCTAAACATACACCTGGCTTACCAGTTAGCCTGCCATAAGTTGCTGCCATAAATCCAGCACCTTGTTCATGACGCGTTAAGACAAACTTAATTTTATCAGATTTTCTTATAGATTCTAAAATATCTAAGTTTTCTTCACCTGGCAATCCAAAAATATATTCGACACCCTCATTTTCTAATGCTTTTATAAATAAATCTGATGCTTTCATATTTTATAAATTTTAGGTGGAATATAAATTAATTAACACTTAACTATTAACTTTAAAACTTTAAATCTTAATGCATTTGAAATGGGATTATTATGAGGTTGATTCTTAAAAACTATTAAGAATATTTATGTTTTTTTTATAATAAGTATATGTACACACATTTTAGCTTTTGAAGGCGATTCTCAAGTATATTTTTCGAAGGTAGTTTTTCTGATTATGAAGAAAACAAGAAGAAACGACTTGGTGGCGATTTGATGCCGAAGCGCATAAAGTATAGGAAATTAGTACGATAAATTATTGCTTTATTTTTGAGATTCTAATTGTTTAATTCTTTTTTTTAATTTATGAGTTTTGTACAAACTTATAGTTAGTAAAAGCAAAAGGGTTATAAATCCAATTGATAAGATACTAATCAGAGTACTAAGATTTTTGTCGTTCTCTGCAGATTTTAAAAGCTCAAGATTATTCTGAAATAATAATGCTTTGTAATTAAGAAAAAATTTCATGGTTATTGGGGTTTAGTTATTATTAATAAACGTGAGTGTATCCTAATTTATATCCAGACAAGTCCATTTTCATTAAAGCATCCTTGTTGGTGTCAAATTCTTTAATTCCTCTTTTTATTAGTTTTCCTAATATAATTCGGCGGTATAATAATTCAATAAAAAAAGTTCCAATAAAAGCTAATACTGTAGTTGTCATATTTATTGTTTTTTAATTACCACCATACATATGTCCGTCAGTAAAATCTTGATAAGGCTTGTCTTCTTCTTCAGCTATTTTTTTGTTAATTGCATCCAATCGTTCGTTTTCCTTTTTTAGCTTGTAAGATTTCCTGATTCCTAGAAGTAGTAAAACACCAAAGAAAATAACTACAATAATTAGCATGTTAACAAGGTCAGATTGGTCAACAAGCAGAAGTGTTAATAAAAAAGACGTTAGTTGGTTAAGTAGCATAATTAATGCGTAAATTGGGTTAATAGCTCAATCAAAGATACTATATTTTCCATAAAATTAAACAAGAAATTATTTAAAGTAACGGATACCAATTAAGCTGTACAACTTCAATATCAGAGTTTGATGTATTAACAATAGTTTTAAACTTTTCAACATCGCTTAAACCGTCTGTTCCTCTGTAATGGTAAGGGTAAACTTGTTTAGGTTTAAATTCTAATACTGCACTTGCCGCACTTTCAACGGTCATAGTGTACGGTAAATTCATGCAAATAAAGGCTTTGTCAATATTTTTTAAAGCTCTCATTTCAGGAATATCTTCGGTGTCACCAGCTATATAAATACGTTGGTTATTAATAGTTAGAACATAACCGTTACCTCTTCCCTTTGAGTGATACTTAAGAGCTTCTTCTCTCAAATTATACATAGGTATCGCATCAATTGAAATGTCTTTTATGGTTGTGTTCTCTCCATTATTTAAAACTTTCAACATGGGTTTAAAGTCTTCAGGGAATTTATCAACTACCGCTTGAGGAGCTACGAATATTGTACCATTTAAATCTAATTCTTTTAGCGTTTGTATATTATAATGATCGCCATGTATATCTGTTATTAAAATAATAGTTGGCTTTTTTTCATTCATAAACGCATTTTTTCCACCCGTAGGATCTACATAAATGGTTTCATCGCCATAATTTAAAACCATAGTGGCATGCGATATTGGAATTATTTCTAATTCATTCTGAGAATCTATACCAGTCTTTATATCAACTGAAGAAGTTTCGTTGTATGCTGATTCAGTTTTTTTAGTTTCTTTTTTACAACTTGATATTAAAACAGCAATAGCAATTAGAAAGTATAATGGTTTTTTCATAGTTAAGTTTTTTTTAAAGATAAAAATAAAATTAGAGATAAAATTAATTGTAACATTTTTATAATATTAACTACAAATAATTATGAGCAATAAATATTTTCAGAACTAAGATATTTTAACGAAATTGCTTATTTATAAATTGTAAAACTTTAAACACGAAATATACCATGGCAGATGATTTTGATTTATTAGAAACCTCTTCAAACGAAAAAACCGAAAAAGTAGATGTTAATTGGGGAAAAGCCATTGATACTATGAAATCTAAATTGTCGCAAGAAGACGATCCAGAAGTGCGCCAGAAAATATTAAATGCCACATTGGATGATGTGGTGCATATGGCAGAAAAAGATAGAACGACGCTTTTGGATGCGATTAAGGATTTAACCGATTACCAGGACGAAGTAGGTATTATGTTCGAGAAATTCTCGTCACTTAATGCTACGGAGCAAAAAGTTATTGACGATGCACAAAAAGGGTTAGAGCGTGCACGAATTGAACTTGAAGACGCCAAAAATAAACCAGATACGTGGTGGAATAACCTTTGGGGACGTAAAAGTAAAATTAAAAAAGAAGAAGAAGAGTTTAAAGTAGCTGAAAAAACAAGAGCTGGCGCCGATAATAAAGCAAAAGCGATGTTTCAAACGCGTATTGAAAGTGCCGATGTTCAAACACTTTTAAGTGAACTGTCTTATAAATCTCAAGCTGCAGTTACACGCTTAAAAAACCGTGAAGTTGAAATTAAAGAAGTAGAGGAAAAGCTAAAAGATGCTATTGTAGAAGCTTCTAAAAACCACACGAAAGCTTTAGAAAAGAAAAAGGAAGTTGAAGCCAAACTCGAAGAAAATTATGCTTTACTAAAACAAGCGCGACAAGAATTGGAAGATATTGCCGATAAACAATCTGCGGAATATTCTGAAGCTATTGGTAAAATGACCACTTTAGAACAAAAAGTAGAAGAGTTAGAAGGTCTTAAAAATGCATATACGACGCTTGCTGCCAGTAAAGATAGTTTTGTACACAAGCATAATTTAACCATTAAAGTGTTAACCTCTTTACGTAGTAATTTACAAACACATCGTGCAAAATTAAAGTCTGATACTGAAGAGCGTCTTAAATATTATGATGGTTATGTTGTGGCTTTAAAAGCGAGAACCGATCAAGAATTTGCTGCTATTTTAGAGCATTTAGGTGTTAAAACGGATGAGCATATTGGAGAAACTCTGGCTTCAATGCATACGGCGAGTGCTAAAGCACGTCAAGATATGATGGATAATATTCCAGTTCATGAAAAAGTAATGCAAGGTGTTTACAGCAGTTATGCTGAGGCTTTACAGGAAATTCGTGCTAAAGATGGTGAAATTCAAAAGAATTTTGCAGAGCGTTATGGAATCGACATGAAAGAGATTTTCGAAGATTATTATAATGCTGATGCTAATGCACCATCTGGCGATGATGATAAACCTGCTGGTAAACCAAAACCAGAAGCTAGCGAGGACGATTTGTTATCTTAAATTTTGTCATTGCGAGGAGGTACGACGTGGCAATCTCATTAAATGAAATACAAAGTTTAATAGTTCTAGGTTTCTGCGTTAGGGATTGCAGTGGAAAGCCCACAGCGAGGTACGAGCGAGGACTTGTAACGAAAAGCCTGACCCTTGTGGTAACGCCCAAATAAATTAACAAAATACTAGTGTATTTATGCCAAAACTGCAAACTGAATACTAAAAAATGTCCATAAATCATATTGTAACACCTTTAGATTCTGCAATTCTCGATTCGAAAGAGCAATACGTTTTTTATCATAAAATGATAGATTTTGCTTTTAAGGAGCTTATAGTTGCCGTGCAAAGACAAAAACTTTGCAATGAACAAGAGGTGTTGTTGTTTAAGCAATACTGCGATTTACTATTGTATTCTGTTGAGGCTATGCGTATTAAGTATATGTATGACGAGGAAGATAATATGAAAGTGGATTTAACACATTCTGGATTTCCTAATTATTTAGAGTTTAGGTATTTGTTTAACGATTTAGAATTACGAGATGAATATTTAGGAAAACTAACACCAGTAAGTACACTCAAAGAAGAGTTTTTACAAACGTTGATGCATAAAAAGCAGCCTATTAAAAAGAGTAAGTTGTTTCAAGCAGCTTCTATTGTTTATTATGCTTCGGTAAAAAAGGAGTATATATTTAACCGATTTGTTCAAGGTAAAATTTTGAGTGCGCCACCAAATTCGGCAGGTGATTTATTAGTTAGCTGGAGTTTTTTCGATGTTTCTCATAACCGTCCGTTTATTTGCTTCATGTATTTTAATTATGATGGAAATAGTGTAAAAGATTATAAAGATGATATTTATGAGGTTTTAAAAACAACGTCCGACAGAGATATGAGCTTAGATACTATGGCATATACTATTGATAGAAAACTAGCTAAAGTATCGCCAAAGTTTATAAAACGAATAGATTTAGGCCCCATACACAATGTATTTGCAAAGGATGAAAATGAAGTAACTCATGCTATTTTAGAAGGTATTGGTAAGAAAGAAATTCCTTTAGAATCTTATGCGATTTCTCTAAAAATTGATGAAGTTACCTCTGGTAGTGAGTTTAAAGAAGGTAGTTTTTTTAGTAAACAGGTATTGCAAAAATGGGACGATGTTTTCAGAAAAAGGTATGTTTTTGCACCTCATAGAATTATTCAATTATTATACAACAAAACTCCAGAAATGATGAATGGGTTAGCACAAGCGCCAATTGAAATTACTGGATTAAAAATAGAAAAAGTTTGAAGCTAGTAGATTGCAGCTCGAAGTATCGAGAATTGAAACTGTTAACTTTTCACTTATAACTTTTAACTTATTAGATGGAACACAACTCAACATTCCCAATAAAATTATCCGAACTCGATATGCTTCGTGATGAAGCGGCATCCTATTTAAAATCTATACAATGGGAGCAAGGTGCTCGCGCAAAAAACAAAGATAAAGACGCTAAGGATGAGTCTATTTTATTGTATTTATCTCGGGCTAATAATGGTACAAATTCTGCAGAAATCACATCGGTTTCTAAAACTATTTTAGCATTAAAAAAGCGTTTGTTACCAGATTCAGTGGCGATTCCTATTTATTTAAACCAAACACTTTATGCCGTTCAAGAAGGCATCACTTTGGGTATTTGGATTAAAGATAGTTACTATGATGCGTCAGGTTTGTCGGCTTTAAATGAAAATAAATCGGCACTAGATAATAATGGAAAGCGTGAGTTTGAAAGTAAAATGCTTACTGCAACTGCGTTTATGTTATTCGCGACAGCATATAAAATTTTAAACGATTTAAAACCATTTGCGTCAGATGATTTATCTGTTATGAAGCAGAAGTTTGCCGGTATTCCTGAAGTTTCTTTTATGTCACCATTAAAAGGAATTTCATGTAGTTTGTTCTATTTTGATAAGTATTTAGGACATCCAGAAATTGTAAAGTCAGATAAAGATGTGATAGATTTTACTGTCGTTTATTTTGAAGCTTTGATTGATGAAATTCAACTTCGAAAAAGTAGTTTAGAATACACCGAAACTATTGAAGACCGAACATACAAATTAGAAAAATCAGAATTTGCAGTTTCGGGTTGGAATAATGTGTTTCAAGGCACTGCAAAAAGTATCGAATTTAATAAAATTCAGTTCGAACAAATTGTTGGAAACCGCGATGCTAAACATTTTGCACGTCGTTTAACCGAGCGTATGTTGAGTTATGATTTTATTGCTAAGAAAAATCCATTTCAAGAGCTTGGTGGTTTTATGCCCGTTTTTATGGGGTATGGAATTCCAGGAACAGGCAAAAGTATGCTTATTGCGGCTATTGCAACACGTTTAAAAGAGCATTGCGATACGTTGGATATTCCATTTCTATTTCACCCAATGCCAGATACGTTGATTAGTACATTTCAAGGTGGTTCAGCTGAAAAAATGGTGGAATGGATGAAACCTTTGCAAGATCCAACAAAACTTATTTTTGCACCAATTGATGATGCTGAGAATAATTTACAAGAACGAACCGCTCAAGGGGTTTCAGCAGGTGTAAAAGAAGTTATTGGCGTATTTTTAAGATATACAGAAGGCGCTTATGCTGTGAATTATGGTAATAGCTCTATTGGGTTATTTACTAACCTTCCAGAAATGTTAGATAAAGCTGTGATTTCGCGTGTTCAAGGTCGATTTAAAATTGACGGCGCACGAACAGAGCATGATTTTTTAGATCAAGATCATCTTTGGTGGCGAAAATTAGATGATACTATGTCAGATTTTGTAAACATGCAAGGACCAGAAAACTATGCGTATTTGCAAGATCAAGGTTTAGCTAAAAATATGGGTGAAATTTTAAATATTACCGATAAGCCGACCGAAGAACGCGTTCATGCTGTTTACGATAAAGTTGAAAAGCAGTTTAAAACTAATCAGCATTTATTTTATGCCAATTTGTATAAGGATATGCAAAAGGCGTTTCCGTTTTTCTCTTCTCGTGATGTGAGAAATATTCAAAGTGCGGTATCATTGCGTTTAACCGATTTTGATTTGGAAGAAGATTGGTTTGAAAATTCAGAAATTTATTTTAAACAAGACTACGATACTAAATTTAATATGCTTCAAGAATTAATGCGAGCAAATATGAAAGGTTTAGACTTTTCAGAAATTCGTCGTCAAGAAGTTGTGCGTTATTTAGATAATGTTGCCACTATTGCGGATACCGATTTTAAACGAAAAGTTGATGCAAGAGTGAATCATCTAAACATTGAAACTGAGGCTAGAAAAACGTTTGAAAATAAAAACTAAATTGTTGTCTGGTCGAGCGCAGTCGAGACTTAATAAACATAAATTAGTTTAAAATATAAAATTTAAAAATGAGCAACGCCCCAATTAAAAATATAGAAAAGAAGCTACTTTCAGATAATTATTATATTCTTAATAGAGTCAATTTTGATTATTTAATGTCAAGTGGCAAATGGGTAAAGCAAATGCGAGAGGTTTATGATAGAGGAGATGGTGCTGGAATTTTATTATATAACAAACAAAAGAAGACCGTTATTCTAACCAAACAATTTAGAATGGCTACTTATTTAAATGATAATAAAGATGGCTTTTTAGTTGAGATTGCCGCTGGTATGTTGGATAAAGATAACCCTGAAGCTTGTGTGATTAGAGAAACTGAAGAAGAAGTTGGGTATCGTTTAAAATCGGTAAAAAAAGTATATGAAGCCTATTCTTCTCCAGGAGTAATGACAGAGAAAATGCATTTTTTTGTTGGTGAATACACCGATGCTATGAAAATAAATGAAGGAGGCGGTTTAGATAGTGAACATGAAGATATTGAAGTATTAGAAGTACCTTTCGAAAACGCAGTAGCAATGTTGCATCATGGAGAAATAGTTGATACAAGAACAATTGTGTTGTTGCAATATGCGATTATTCATAAGTTGATAGAGTAATATTTGTCATTCCTGCGAAGGCAGGAATCCATTTAAAAAGAATATAAATTAATAAGAGATTCCTGCCTTCGCAGGAATGACAGTGATGGACAAACTAAAACAATCCAATTTATACAGAAGTGAACTTATCCCCATAAGTGGAAAACTGGTTGAGCGTTATAATAAATGCTTAATAAAACTTGGTTTTACAGAAACAAAGTTAAAAACGTTTCATATTGATGGTGTTGGTTGGAGCCCAGAAATAGCCCAAGAAAAATCCAATAATCACTATTTAAATAATGGTGAAGCTAATGCACACGGTATTCTTATTTCACCTTTACAAAAAGGAAAACCTGTGTATTTCCCGTTTCATACGTTTGATAGAGACGTCATGAAATTTGTCTTTAAAATTCATGATTCAAAAATAAAAGATATTACGCGAGATTGCGCTATTTGTTTAGATTTTGATCAAGGCATTGATGTGTTTTACGAACCTTTAGATGTTTTGAAATATGATAAAATAACGATTAAATTTCATCTTATTGATGATTTAGATAAAATTCAAAATCAGCAATTAGAATTAGTAGAAACCTTCAGCAGAGGTAATAATTTTATTGATGAAACTATTCATGAACAATTATTAAATTCTGCAAAAACTTATGGCGATTTACGACATCGAGATTTAGATTTGCATGAGTTGCAATACACCACGGATTCCTTTTATACAAGGGCTTTTGGTGGTGTTTATGTATTGCGAGATTTTATTACACCAATCGTCGTTTTTGAAGATAAAACATGGTATAAAGAAGCTATAAAAGATACGAATTATGAAGTGCTCATTTATCATATTCAACAGCCAGAACTCATGGATAAATTGCGTGACCATGTTATAATTGAGTACGATTTAGAAAAAGTAGTAAAAACAAAACGCTACGAGCGTATTAAAAAATATGAAATGGCACTGTGTTTAAAGAAAACACAACATCCGTTAAAAGATATTTTAAACGATCCTATTTTGTATAAAAGCTACTTAAATAAACTGGATATAGACTCGCGTAAAAAAGTGATGAGTGTTGAGCGTTATCTTGAGAAATTAGAAATAAGTAACGCCTTTAAAATTAATGATATTGTTGATTTGAAGCTTTTTGAAGCTTTACACCAACCGCATTCATCTTTAGCTGCAAGTCATCAAGATTTAATATGGAAATTATTGGTTAATGTATCTGCTAAAGATATTTTGTATTGGTATTGGTATGATAAAGAAGCGTTTTATGAGAGTTTTAAAACATGGGATGATTCTTTTAAAGATTGGGCGATTGAAACAATAAGTAACAATGTATAGAAGTTTGAAGGACGAAGTAGGAAGTTGGAAGTTTGAAGGACGAAGTTGGAAGTTAGAAGTTTTCTATCTTTATGAATATAATTTAGAACATGAAATTTAAGTTTGAAGATTTAATTATTTGGCAAAAAGGAATGGATTTAGGTGAAGCTATGAATGATATGGCTCGAAATTTTCCTAAAGACGAACTTTATAATTTATCTTCTCAATTAAAAAGAGCAGCAGATTCTATAGCCTTAAATATTTCAGAAGGCTCTATTTTACAATCTGGAGCTGAGTATAGAAAATTTTTAGGATATTCAATTCGCTCAATTGCAGAAGTTGTAACATGTTTGCATAAAGCTAAAAGAAGAGATTATATATCTGAAGAAAGTTTTTTAAAATATTATAAAGACTGTTTCGATATTATGAATATGACAATAGCTTTCAGAAATAAAATAAAATGAGAATAATAGAATTGAGTAAGAAACTTCAAACTTCATACTCCTAACTACAAACTTGAAATTATGACACTAGAACTTATAGTTTTTATTGCTTCCATACTTTTTGGAGCTTTAATATATTGGAGAGAATCAAATGGCAATGGATTATATCGATTTTTCAATAAAATCATGTATTCCAAAGACTTACAAATGAAATCTAATGATAAAACAGGATTTGTTTATCAGCAAAAATTTATAATTCGATTAGTTTTTATTGGTTTTTTATTTTTAATTGGTATAGTAATTACGCGTTTTTTAATTCCTATTGATTTAGCGACTATTTCAGTTTTTGCGTCTATGATTGTTGGTACTTTGGCCGGAACATATTTGGCTAATTTTATATTTAAATCTAGTGAGGTTATTGATGAGAAAAGTGATTCAATAGAAGATATGGTTCAAGGCACAATCGAAAAAGGAAAAGACTTTATTGAAGATTTAAAAACTAAAGATGCTGAAGAAGTAGTCGAAGAAATTAAAGAAATTCCTAAAACAGACGAGAAAAGCGCCAGAGAACGTTTAAAAGACAAAGGGTTACTATAATTCGTCATTACGAGGAGTAAGCGACGAAGTAATCTTTCAAATTGAAATTCTGAATAATTAATAAACAGGTTGCCACATCACGCAAAAAACGTGATTCGCAATGACAATATAATATTATGATTAAAAACTACTGGAGAAAAGGTAAAAAGCAAAAAACGATAACTATAATTGTTTCGTTGGTTTTACTCATTGCACTATTCGTATTAAGGGATGATTATCAACCAGCATTACTTTTTATTCGAAAATACATTTTTATAGTTCTATTAAGTGCCACTGTATTGTTTTTTGGTTTACGAAAGTTCAGAAAATCAGCAAGCACAGGTGGAAGACTAGGCATGTTAGCACTTTTAGTCATTTTCTTCGGTATTTTATACGTTGTTGGTTGGCACTTTAAAATGTATGATTATATGAAAACGTATAACGTATTTAATCATTTAAATAAAGTTGAAATCAACGAATTACCGTTAACTCAAAACGAACGTATTCAGCCATTGAATAACATATTTTCAATGGCAAATGAAAGCGTTGGCGAAACCAAAGATGTTTCGTTACCACATTTAGTAAGAATTGGCAATGAAAATAAATGGACGATGGCCATTCAGCCTACCGAAAAGTACATGTGGCAAGGAATGACTGATAATACTGAAGAAGTTTTTGCCGTATCAAGTACCACACCATTCCCAAGGTTTTCAAGTGAAAATAGAATTTCAGTAACGTTTTCAATAGGAGAATCTTTAAAATTCAGTAGAAATACATATAATGCAGTAGTGCAACGATTTAATCCATGGATGCTGGTTAATTATGAACCAAGTGATACCTATTACATGAAAAATGACACAGGGCAATGGGTTGAAGTTGTGAGTTTAATTAAATGGAAAGGTTTTTTATTTCCGTATCCAACCTTTGGAGGTGTTATGGTCATTAATAGTGGCGAGCACGATTTTAATGATTATGTGGAACGTATTTTAATTGGGAAAGGAAAATTTGTAAGTCCGGAAGAGATGAAAAACTATCCGTATTTAACACGTCAGAATACATTGGCGGAAAAAGTATCACAATTACAAGCAGAATCTTTAAAGTTTTTAGGTGGATTTAGCGATCCATTGCCTTGGAATATGGAAACTGCAGTAAAAATTCCTGAAATGCCAAAAGATCAAAACCAACAACCATATGTAACCGATTTTGATTTTTCTGATACAGATTCTGATGGCTATAGCGGTTTATACCATTGGTTTGGATTAGAGCCAGTAGGCGATGAGCGTACCAGTTTGAGTTACAGTGTGTTTATACCTGCAGATGGAACAGATAAATTGTATTATTATAATCATGCAGCAAAAAAACAAGGATATGCAGGCGTTTCGGCAATGCCATTAAAGGTAAAAGAATCCCGTAAAGAATATGATTGGACTGCCAACACACCAGTAGAATTTAGACCATATATTAAAAATTTAGCTGGTAAAAAGCGTATGTTTTTTATGGGAACAGTATCTTCTATTAGCGATACAGATTCGAAACAATTTGATGGTTCTGCCACTCCAGATTTGGTTCTTGTTGATAGCGAATATCGCGATGTGGTTTGGATTGACGTGAAACACCCAAGTCAATGGGATAAAACTGTTTATGAACAGTTAAATGAAGCTTGGAGAGCTAGTGAAGGTATTGGATATTATTTTGCTGAAGATACTAAGGTTATTGATATAGCTGAAACTATGAAGGATTCTTTAAGTATAATTCCAGTAGTTGATAAAAAAGCTGAAGAAATTAAACGATTACAAAAGCAGATTGATTCTTTGAAGGCTGTTGAAAATTAACCTACATTTTTAAAAACTATTTCTTTAGTAAGAAGCTAATAATTTCAAAACACCAACTCCATCTTAATATCACAACGTTTATATGGGCAATTTGGTTCTACAGGTATTTCTATAAATTTATATTTTCTATAAATATAAATGGCGTTTTCTAATTTTCTGCTAGAATAGATAATGAGTTTAGGGAATTTATTTTTCTTAGCAAAATCAATACAATATTCCATGAGTTGCTGACCAATATTATGACCACGATGTTTTGGTGATACGCCCATTTTTGTGAGTTCGAAATAGCCTTCATTGCCTATTGGCATTAATGCAACCGTTCCAACAATATTATTATTAAGTTTTGCAAAAAAGATGTGCCCGCCTTTATTTATAATATATTTTTCTGGTTTACTTAAAACTTCTTCATCGTAAGGTTCTACATAAAAAAATGTTTTCAACCACTCAATATTCAAATTATAAAAATCTTTTGCGTATTCGGTTTCAAAATAGATAATATTAATTTTCATGATACTTTAATAAAATCTGTAACTAAATAGGTGATTAATTTTCCAACTTGATTCGCCGTTTTTTTATTTGGTGCAGCTTCACAAATATGTAAATAGCTTGCATTTTCATGTTTTGCAAAATAGCTTAAAAAACTACGTGTTTTGTTTACACTAAACCCGCTTGGCGTCATGGCACTACTTGGCATATCTTGTATGGCGTCACAATCAATTTCAATACCGAAAGGTTTGTTTGATACATGATTTAATGTGTTTTCCATTTCAGTTTTAAACTTAAGTTCTTTTCTAATTTCAATAGCTTCAAACGTATTGAATTGAATTGATTTATGTTTTTTTAATGTTTTAAGTAATTTATCAGATGTGTAATTTTCATGAAGTCCGAAAATAAAGTAGTTTTCTAAAAACCCTTCCGAGAAAGCATAACTAAAACCATTACCACTATGACGGCCTTCTTCTGGTCTAAAATCTGAATGGGCATCAAAATTAACAACATTTATCGATTGGTTTAAAGCTAATGATGTGCCTTTAATATTTCCGTAGGCATTGTTATGTCCGCCTCCAATAATAATAGGTTTTTTACCGGCTAAAACAATTTGATGAATAATATGAGACACATCAATATCAATTTCTTTAACTATTTCTCTGGCCTTTTGAATATCCTTTTTTTTAGATGGATTTAGATTTGAAACTTGTGATAACGCTTCAGTAAAATCTAAATGACCTAAAATTAAAATGTTTTTAGCTTTTGTAAATTCATTACTTTGAATATTTATTAAAACTTTTATAAAAGCATCCCATGCTCTGGAAGTACCAGTATTTCCGCAGTTAGCAAACACTCCAACATCTTCAGGCAAACCAATTATTACATGCGTAACATCCAAATTTTTAAGTTGCTCGTATATATTGGAAATGCTGGTTAATATGTTAACATGTTCACCAAATTTGGATTCACCAGAGCGTTTGTTTAATAATTTATTGCGAGTAGCAGTGTTAAATAAAACAAGTTTATCCATAATAGTAAATAAATTTTGAATTAAAAATACATCATTTATTTATGGCATTTAAAAAACGAACCATTAAAAATAAAAAACAAGAGTAGAATTTTAAAAACATCAAAAACTAGTGATTATGGAAAACAACAAAAGTAGTATGGGATTAAAAGTGGCTTTAGGAATAGCTGTCGTTTTATTTTTAGCAACAGGTTTCTATACCATGAATTTGTACAAAACAAGTAAAGACACTCAAAAAGAGCTTACTGAAGAAAAGCAATTAGTAATGAATGATTTAAACGCAATGGCAAAACAATATGATGAAGCTATTAGCGAAAATGATGTTGCAAATGCTAATTTAGTTGAAGCTAGAGGTCGTATTCAAGGATTAATGGATTCTTTAAAAATTTCAGAAACTAACGTAAAAAGTTTATGGAGATATAAAAGTAAATATTTGTCTCTTCAAAAAGAAATGGATGTATTGTTAGCTCAAAATGATTCTTTAAGAGTTGAAAACTCATACTTAGCAACTTCATTAGACAGTACTCGTGTACGTTTAGAACAGCGTAATATGTTTTCAGATTCTTTATTAGTACAAAATACTGCTTTAGCTGAAGTTGTTGAAAATGCATCAGTACTAAATACAGTTGGTTTAAAAGGATTTGGAGTTATTGAAAGAACTTCTGGAAAATTAATTCCTACTGAAAGAGCAAGTCGTACTGATAAAATTAGAGTTTGTTTTACAGTTGCAAAAAATGCTTTAGTACAAGCTGGAGATCAAGAATTATATGTACAAGTGATTGATCCTAAAAACAATACTTTAGGTTTAAATGAGCAAGTGCAGTTTGGAGAAAAAACATTAAACTACAGTATGATAAGTAAGTTTAATTATGAGAATGGAAGTCTTAATATTTGCGAATTTGTTGCATCTAAAGGCGATAGTGATTTTGAAAAAGGACGTTATATTGTAAACGTATTTAACGCTAAAGATTTAGTATCTAGTTCAGATTTTACTTTAAAATAAATTTTTATAACACTTAATTTAAAAACCTCAAGTTTTAAAACTTGAGGTTTTTTTCATTTTTAAAATTTAGCTTAAAAAGTTAATAACATTTGATGGTTTGGGTTGCTATGTGTGGGTGTGATTTCAAAATCATAGTGTCCAATAATTTCAAAACCTGTTCTCTTATAAAAATTTATGGCTTTATGGTTTTCTGTCCACACAAATAACCACATCCCTTTTTGGTTATTTTTAATAGACAGGTTTAGGTTATATTTAAAAAGCTCTAAGCCTAATTTTAAACCATGAAATTCTTGTAATATATATAAACGCTCTAATTTAGTTACATTTTCAAACCTAATATTTGGATGTTTAGAATTAAAAATGATTTTAGAATACCCAACAACCGCTTCATCAAGATAAATAATGTAAAAAATATTATTGGTGTCTTTCAATTCTTCCTCGAAAGCTTTATTAGTAAATTTTTTACTTATATAAGTATTAATATTTTTTTCCGAAGCACTTTTACCATGCGCCTCAAGAAAGGTTGTTTTACCTAAGTTTGTTAGTAAATTACTATCGTTTAAAGTGGCTTGAATAATAGATATCATGAATTATGAAAAATCAAAAATATTAGGATAATAAAAATGATTTAAGCTCATTATAAGTAGTAATTTTAGTTGATACTTTTTGTTTACCCATAACCGACTGAATTTGTGGAGGTAACGCTTGTTTTTCTTTTATAATAGCTTCAACTACATCTAAAAACTTGGTAGGATGCGCTGTTTCTAAAAACACGCAATGTGCCTTTGGATGTTCTTTTAAATACGCTTTACAACCCAAATAACCAACGGCTCCGTGTGGATCTGCTACGTAATTGTATGTATTGTAAATTTCCAATAGCGCTTCTTTTGTTTCGTCATCAGAATAGCTGTAAGACGACAAATTATCTTTTAAGGTATCAAATTTGTTTTTATAAATTTCTTGAATACGTATAAAATTACTTGGCGCACCAACATCCATAGCATTAGAAATGGTTTGAACGGATGGTTTTGGTTCGTAAGATTCAGATACTAAATAACGCGTCACCACATTATTTTCGTTATTTGAAGCTATAAAATGTTTTATTGGTAAACCTAATTGTTGCGCCATCATGCCAGCACAAACGTTACCAAAGTTTCCACTAGGGACAGAAAACACAATATCATCGTATTGATTATGCAATTGTTTGTAAGCAAACATAAAGTAGAATAATTGAGGCAACCAACGTGCTACATTTATAGAGTTTGCAGATGTTAACTGCATCTTGCTAGTTAATTCATCATCTAAAAAAGCGGTTTTTACCATGGCTTGACAATCATCAAACGTACCGCTTACTTCTAGGGCTTTTATATTTTGACCCAAAGTAGTTAATTGCATTTCCTGAATATCGCTCACTTTTCCGCTAGGGTAGAGTATTACTACATTAACGCCTTTAACACCTAAAAAGCCATTAGCCACCGCGCCACCAGTATCACCAGAAGTAGCTACTAAAACAGTAACTTCATTCGTGTTGTTTTTGTTGAAATAACCTAAACAACGTGCCATAAAACGTGCCCCAACATCTTTAAATGCCATGGTTGGGCCATGGAATAGCTCCAATGTTGAAATATTATCATTTAGTTTTACAATAGGAAAGTCGAATGATAGAGTGTCGCTAACTATCGTTTTTAAAACAGTTTCTGGAATTTCAGGAGAAACAAATTGTTTTATCGCTTCAAAAGCAATTTCAAAATATGATAAGTTATCGATGTTTTCAAAAAAGGCTTTCGGTAAAGGCGTTATGCTTTCTGGAAAATACAAGCCTTTATCTGGAGCTAATCCTTTTATAACGGCATCTTTGAATGATGCGTTTGGTGCTTGTTTATTTAATGAGTAATAGTTCATTGTTTATATTTTATCACGAACTAACAAATATTCCGTCATTACGAGCGGAAAGAAATGAAGCGCGGTAATCTCTTAATTTACAGTTTCTATATCTTTACAAACAGATTGCCACATTACACGAAAAAGTGTGATTCGCAATGACATATCATTTGTTATTTTTTGTTTATAATCTTTACGCCTTCAGTATTTATTTTAGAAACATGAATTTCAAATTTAATACCTGTTTCTAAGTATACTTTTTTAATGGCATCTTTCACATTTAAAGCTGTTTGCATACTTTTACTTAATGAAAAAATAGAAGGTCCTGACCCTGAAATTCCAGTGCCTAAAGCACCCGTTTCAATGGCAACTTGTTTAACTTCATCAAAATGTGGGATTAATTTACTTCTACATGGCTCAACAATAACGTCGTGTAGAGAGTCTTTTATTAAATTATAATCACTGGTATGCAAGCCGTGGATTAAGCTCCCAAGGTTTGCCCATTGGGTTATCGCATCACTTAAAGCAATTTCTTTAGGCAAAATGGCACGAGCTTCCGAAGTTTTTATTTCTATCTGTGGATGAATGATAGTCGCATATAAATCCTTTGGTGATGGGATTTCTAAAATCTGTAATGGTGATATACTTTTAACCAATGTAAAACCACCGAATAGGGCAGGGGCGAGGTTGTCTGCGTGCTCACATTGACTTGCTAATGCCTCACCTTTAATGGCAAACGCTGTAAGTTGCGTTTTATTAAATGGTTTCCCTAAAAGCTCATTCATTCCAAAAACACTACCAACAGCACTTGCGGCACTACTACCAATACCACTTCCTGGTTTTATATTTTTATAGATTTCAATTTCAAAACCAAAATCGACATCCATAGTATTGTACATTGCTAATGCCGAAACGCCTGCTACATTTAATTCAGTTTCATAGGGTAAATCAAAACCTTCAATTTTGGTAATATGAATACCTTTTTTATCGGTTTTTCTTATTACCATTTCATCACCAATACTATCTAAACAAAAGCCCAAAACATCGAATCCGCAGGATACGTTTGCAACTGTTGCTGGTGAAAATATTTTTATTTCGTTCATTCTAATTAATTCTTTTGTCATTCCCTCGAAGGAGGGAATTTCATCATTTAACATCTCAATCCAAAATTATGCGATTTCTCACATGCGTTCGAAATGACAACAAACTGGAATTGTTTACTGAATGCTGCTTTAATCGTTTCCAATTCTAATAATATCAGCAAATAGACCAGAAGCCGTTACATCTGCACCAGCACCAGCTCCTTTAATAATCATGGGCTGATTTACATAACGTTGTGTGTAAAACATCACAATATTATCACTGCCTTCTAAATTATAAAATGGGTGACCTTCTGGAATTTCTTGTAAACTTACATTTGCTTTTCCGTTATCTAGTTTAGCCACATACTTTAATTGACAGTTTTTGGCTTTTGCAGAAGCATATAAACGTTGATAATGACTTTCATCAGCTATTAATGTTTTGTAAAAATCATCAACACTTTCGCTTTTAATCCCAGATTCAGATAAAAATGATGTGTTTTGAATATCTTGTAAATTCATTTCCATACCACTTTCTCTGGCAAGAATTAAGATTTTTCTAGCCACATCAACACCGCTTAAATCGATTCTTGGGTCTGGCTCTGTATACCCTTCAGCACCAGCTTGTTTTACGACATCATAAAACTTGGTAGTATCATTAAAATTATTAAATACAAAGTTTAAACTACCTGATAGTACGGCTTGAATGGATATTATTTTATCACCAGACGCCATTAAATTATTTAAAGTGTCAATAATAGGTAAACCTGCACCAACATTAGTTTCAAACAAATATGGCGCATTATATTTCAATGACAAGCGTTTTAGTAATTTATAGTTTTCAAAATCACTTGAACATGCAATTTTATTACAAGCAACTACACCAATGCTTTGTCTTAAATAATCCGCATACAAATTGGCTACATCTTCATTTGCAGTAACATCTACAAAAATACTATTACGAAGGTTTAATACTTTTGTGTTTTCAAAGAAGCCTTTTAAAGTCGCTTTTTCGCCTGCTGCAAGCTGTTCTTTCCAAGTTTTTAAGTCGATACCATCTTCATTAAAAATCATAGTTCTAGAATTTGATAATCCTGCAACTCGTAAATTGATTTTTAAGTTTTCTTTTAAGTACTTTTTTTGTTGCTTTATTTGTTCAACCAAGCGTTCACCAACGTTTCCAACACCTGTAATAAACACATTGAGTTGTTTTGTTTTCGACTCAAAAAACTGTTCGTGAAGTGTGTTCAATGCTTTTTTAACATCATTTTCAGTGATTACTGCAGATATATTTTTTTCTGATGCACCTTGAGCAATCGCTCTAATATTGATATTATTTTTACCAAGTGTACTAAACATTTTACCGCTAATACCTTGGTGGTTTTTCATTTTATCACCAACTAAAGCAATGATAGAAAGCCCCGTTTCAACGATTATAGGATCTATTTTATGAAGTGCTATTTCATTTTCGAAAGTAGTATCAATTGCAGTTCTAGCATTTTCAGCTTCTTTTTCGTCAATTCCTAAACAAATAGAATGTTCTGAGGATGCCTGAGTAATTAAAATGATATTTATTTTTTCTTGAGAAAGTGTTTCAAACAAACGTTTTGAAAACCCCGGAATGCCAATCATGCCACTACCTTCAAGTGTTAATAAAGCAATACTATTAATATTGCTAATTCCTTTTACAGGCTTGCTGCCATTGGTTTCATCATTCGAAATTATAGTTCCAACTGCATCAGGTTCCATCGTGTTCTTGATATGAATTGGAATATTTAAGTTTAAAACAGGCTGTACCGTTGGAGGATATAATACTTTAGCTCCAAAATGTGATAATTCCATAGCCTCTTGATAGGATATTTTATCAATAGGATACGCTTGTTTTACCATTTTTGGATTGGTTGTAAACATACCGCTAACATCGGTCCAAATTTCTAATTGTTCTACATGTAAAGCAGCTGCAATAATAGCCGCAGTAAAATCTGAACCACCACGACCTAAAGTAGTTTGTTCACCCATTTTAGATTTAGAGATAAACCCAGGAAGTATAGTGACACCTTGTGTTGCAGATTTAAAATAATCTTGCAAATTTTTATTCGTAATGTTGTAATCTACTTCAGCTTTCGTGAAATTTGAGTTTGTAATGATAAGGTCTTGTGAATTTTTACGTTCAGCAGATAAATCTCTGTTTTTCATGGTTTCAGCGATAATGAAAGACGATATGGTTTCGCCAAAACTGACTAATTTATCTGATGTTTTTGGCGATAATTCATTTATTAAATAAATACCATTTAGTAAATCTTCAAGTTCATTAAACTTAGAATCTATATGTTGTGTAATAAGTTCGCCAATACCAAGATTCAATTCATTTATAATACTGAAATGAATATCCTTAATTAAATTAAGGGTGTCTTTATAACTTATGTCTTTATTTTGAGCTTGCTTTCCTGCGAGAAGTAATTTATCGGTAATGCCGCCAACAGCAGAAACTACACAAATTACAGCATCACTTTTGCTATAATTTTCTAAAATACTTATAACTTTATTTATATTTTTTGAAGAACCTACTGAAGTTCCTCCAAATTTTAAAACCTTCATTTTTTAATACCTTGTATAATTGAAATAATACTTGAAATGTTGTAATTATGGAAATTACAAAAATAACCCGAAGAATATATTGTTAGTAACCCCAAAGGGTTGTAGTAATTGTAGAAGTAGCAAAAATAGAGGTGTTTCCTTTTGTTGAAAAAGGAGATTGAATATCTATGTTTTGACTTAAGCGATTCATTATATTCTATAAATAATAGAAATCAAAAGTATTACATTTCAACGTATAAAAAAACTAATCCTCTTTTTTTGCAGTATTCTTATATTCCTACAACTTTCATTTAATATTATTAGCTATTTAAAATTAGGATTGAAAAATCTATAATGTCATTTAGTGGTATTAATGACCTGTTTATACTTTTTATATTTCTAAAATTCCCCGAGTTCAATCCAATATTTTTAAAATAACATCGTTTAAATACAAATTTATTCGATAAAATGTTTTATTTGTAAATATTTTTATATATTTGCATTGTTAATTAATTTAAAATCCTTCAAAATGATGCCTCAAAAATTCTTCAAAGTAAATTCAGTAATTCTGTTTTTATTATTTATCTCTTTCACACACGGACAAGAAAATTCAGAATTAGTTTTATCATCCGCAAAAATTATTGGTAGCGCAGGTTTAAACAGCACAATAGATAAGATAGATATGACAGGTGAAATTTTAGAAAACACTTCTGAAATTATTGAAAAAGGATTTGTTTATAGCACCTCAGAAAAATTGCCAACAATTAACGATACTAAAATTGCAGTTGAAAGTTCTGAGAGCTTATTTAAAACAGAATTAGGAGATTTATTAAGTGATACTGTTTATTACCTAAGACCATTTGCTACAATTGATAATATAACGATATACGGAGGCCTTACTATTATTGATACAAGTAAACAATCAAATATCGATATTGATACCAAAAGCAGAATTAAAACCTATCCAAACCCATCAACTAATTTTATTAGTCTTGCAGGGTTAATGGAAACAAAAAGCTATATAATTTACAGTACAGCAGGAAAGGAATTAGCAAGAGGTAGTGTATATTATAACAATAAAATAGATGTTAGGTTTTTAGAGAAAGGTTTATACCTATTAAAATTAGCGAATATTGAGATTATTAAGTTTATAAAAGCTTAGATTTCAGGTTTTATAACTTACTGTTTAACATAAAGAAACACAAGTCCTTAGCTAATTTTAGTTAAGGATTTTTTTATTCGTTTAATTTTATTTTGCTTTAGTTTATATAAAATATGTACTATTGTTTATTAGAAATTACATTTAAAAGATGAAAATATTCTCGAAAGAACAAATTTACGAAGGTGATAAGCTAACTGCCGAAAAGCAGAATATATCATCAACCGATTTAATGGAACGTGCCGCAACCCAAATTTTTAATTGGATGCATATGCGTATGCAAGGTGCGCAAGTACCTATTCATATTTTTTGTGGCATTGGAAATAATGGTGGTGATGGTTTGGTTTTAGCTAGACATTTAATTCTTGATGGTTATAACGTGAATACTTATGTAATTAACTGCAGTGATAAGCGATCCAAAGATTTTTTAATTAATTACGACCGCATTAAAAATGTTACTAAAAAATGGCCAATACTTTTAAATTGTTCAGAAGATTTTCCTGAAATACATCCAGATGATATTATTGTAGATGCTGTTTTTGGTATTGGTTTAAACCGACCAGTTGATGATTGGGTAAAAGCATTATTTGTTCATTTTAGAACAACGAAAGCCTATACGTTATCTATAGATATTCCTTCGGGTTTACATACAGATAAGGCAGTTACAGATGAAGATGCTGTAGTTTGGGCAGGTTACACATTAAGTTTTGCTACACCTAAATTAATTTTCTTTTTACCTGAAACCGCAAAATTTACTATACAGTGGGAAGTTTTAGATATAGGTTTAGATCAAGAATTTCTTTATAATACCATTACAGAAGCCGATTTAATAGGTAAAAATGAAGTTTTACCCATGTACATACCGCGAGATAAGTTTTCGCATAAAGGGCAGTTTGGGCATGCTTTAATTATTGGTGGAAGTTATGGGAAAATTGGCGCAGTAACTTTAGCAAGTAAAGCTGCGTTATCTGTTGGAGCTGGATTAATTTCTGCATATATTCCTAAATGTGGCTATACGGTTTTACAATCATCTTTTCCAGAAGCTATGGTGATTACAGATAAAGATGAAGAAAAAATAACATCCATTAGTTTTGATATTCAACCTACTGTAATTGGATTTGGAATAGGAGCAGGCACTGATACTAAAACGATAAGCGCGTTTGAAGGGTTTTTAAAAACAAATAAAACACCACTAGTT
>JBAQZZ010000119.1:0-5857 GCA_049791475.1 Flavobacteriaceae bacterium
TAGCTATGGTCGGTGGAAAGAGCGACCGTATTGAAGATTAACGAACCGCCGAGTACGAGACCCGTACGCTCGGTGGTGTGAGAGGCGCAGTGGCGACCATTAGGTCGTCACCCGTCTACTCGATTGTTCTACGCAGTTTTTATTTCAGACGCTTTTTTATATCCATTCTCTGATGTAAAATTCTAACGATTTCTACAATCTCATTTTCCACTTTTCTATAAAAAATCAGATGAGATTTGATTTTGGTTACACGATAGTTTTTCCGAGTTTGTTCTGCGGATTTTCCAATCTGATAATTGTCAGCAATAAATTCAATTTCTCCGATAATCAAGTCGTAAGATCTATCCGCTTGCTCTTTAGACCATTTATGAAAAGTATAAACCCAAATATCATTTAAATCGTTAATAGCTTGTTCACTTATACGATACTTGTTTTTGCTCATAAGTGTTGGCGATGTAATTCAGTCAGATTTTGTTTTGGGTCAAAATTTTCTACAAATCCGCTTTGTTCTCCGATTTCAAGAGCTTTTATTAGTTCTCTTTCTTTTTTTTCTTCACTTTCTAAAAGTCGTAGAGCAGAACGAATAACTTCACTAACAGAACTGTATCTGCCAGATTTAACTTCGTCTTTGATGAACTCCTCAAAGTAATTTCCGAGTGATATTGATGTGTTTTTTCCCATTGTGAGTATAACTTTACTCAAATATACCAAATCTTGGTAACGTAGCCAAATTGCTTAGAATAGCCGACGACTATGAGTTCTTGTTTAGTGCAAAGCGAAGCGCATGCAGTCAACAAGATCTCTGCTGACGTCGTCGGCTAAAAAAAACTACATAAGTTTTTACAACAAACAAAAAACCCAAAACTTTAAAGTTTTGGGTTTTTCTAGCTATTAATCAACTTCAACTAACACCTTATTAATATGAAGAATCTTATAATCTTAGACGTAAAAAAGCTATTAATATTGCATAGCTTTTAATATTTAACTTGTTTTTAACAATTGTAAAAAAATAAAACTCGAAATAGCATTTCGAGTTTTATTAATTACACCTATCACTTTTTTGCGAATTTAATATGTATAAGACGACTAACTCTAAATAATTATCTTTCGTATTGTTGATAGTATATACGTTTAACGTGGAATATTGTTATTTATTGTAGTTTATTAATTTTTTTTAATATTTATTATTATAACAAAAACAAACCCCCAAAGTAAATTGCTTTGGGGGTTTTATTTAATAACCTAACTGTAACACTAACCATCAACTATTAAGCAGGTTATTAAAATTTTTTATAAGCCTCCGTCGGTAGATTTTATGTTGTCATCTCTACGTTTACGAGATTTAGCTCGATACTTACTATCACCAAATCTGTATGATAAATTTGCTGAAAATGTTCTAAATTCTGGGAACACATTTACATTTTGTAAATAAGGCCTTTCACTAACAATAAAAATCTTTTGACTATTAAAAACATCGTTAAAACTTAAACTAAATGTTGCTCTGTTGTCTTCAAGAAATGAATATCTAGCACCTAGATTTACAAAATACATCGGGTCCATTTCAAAATTCAATCCAGTATCTTTGCCACGATACATAGCAAATGCGGTGAATGTTAGTTTTTTTGTTACTTTAAAATTATTAAACACCCTAAAATTCCAAATAAGATTATCAATTTTTAATGTTTCTAAAATAATATCACTCTCCGTTGGATTAGCAAGAGTAGGGTCAATACGCTCTGCAATACCTTTTTGTGTTCGAGAATACAAATCAAAACTTGCATTTAAGCTCCACCATTTTGTTGGTTTGTAATTACTAGATAATTCGAATCCATAAGCATCCGTATTATTAAAATTATCATAGGTTAAAATAACTCTGTTTGACGTTAAATCTGATCTGTCTACAAAAACAGCTCTATTAATTTCGTCTTCTATTATTCTATAAAACACACCACCTGTAATGCTTCCCTTTTTAAGATTTCTGGTATAATTAACTTCTAATGAATTTGTGAATTGTGGCTCTAATTCCTGATTACCAAAATCTGAAATAAGTGGCGTATTCCATTGCGGGATTGGGTTTACTTGTCCGATACCTGGTCTATCAACTCGTCTGCTATAACTTATTTGATACGAATTTTTTTCTGATGAAGTATATGTAAAAAACGCTGACGGATACACTTGAAAATAATCATTTTCAAATGGAATTACAGTTTCTAAATTGGTTGATAAATCGGTTTCGTTCGCAATAGCATCCACATTAACATTTTCTGCTCTTAGCCCTAATTGATAAGTCCATTTTTCTAATTTTTTGCCATAGGATACATAAGCCGAATAAATATTTCTTTCATAAGTAAAATCTGTTAAAGTTGGGATATAATCTCCGTTTTGGTTTCGAACACGCGCATCAGATTCATAAATGATTTGATTATCAAAAAGTCTGGCTTGCAAGCCCATTTCTAATTTTGCTTTATCTGATAATGGATTTACATAATCAAGATTAATAGTCGTTCTATTTCTATCTGTATCGGTAAATTCAATAAAACTTGGTCTTGTGTTAGTACCACTTAAAATGTTATCAGTGTCAATTGAATTATCAAAAATATTGTGGTCAACTTCTAATTCAATATTATGGCCTTGTTTTTCAAAATCTAATTTATAATCAAAATTGTATTGAGATGACAGGTTTTCATTAAAACCATCAGTAAATTGAAATTGATTGTTGGACATATTATCAGCAAAAATAAAATCAGAGATTGATAAATCTTTTCCGTTAAAAGTGTTCTGATTTGTAAATACCGAAATGGTATTCTTATCATTCAAATAAAAATCGAAACCAACTTTAAATAAATGGGATTTGTTATTATTTAATAAGTTTATGTTTTGAACAGAATTATTCTGTATTTGAGCCAGATTAAGAACTGTAACATTTTTAGAAATATTATTCCCGTAACTACCGTAAAAATTAAGCTTTCCATTTCTGTAGTTCATATCTAATGAGCTATTAAATTTGGCTTCTTTTTGATATCTTAAACCCGTATTTAAATTACCATTAAAGCCAACCATGGTATTTTTATGAAGTACAATATTGATGATACCACTCATGCCTTCAGGATTGTATTTAGCAGACGGATTGGTAATTAACTCAATCTGTTTTATAGAAGTAGAAGGAATTTGTCTTAGCAATTGTGCAGTTGGGATGTTTGTAAATTTACCATCTACCATAACGCGAACATTTTGATTGCCACGTAAGCTAATATCACCAGTTTGGGCATCAACAGATACAGATGGTACCGCTGTCATTAATTCTGACGCAGTTCCAAGAGCTGCTAAATCTTTTCCAACATTAATAATTTTTCTGTCTACTTTTTGCTGAATGGTTGATACTTCTGCAATTACAGTAACTTCATCTAAACTTTCTGCGTCTTCTTCAAGAAAAATATTTCCAAGATCTATTTTGTAATTAGTATTACCAATGGTTATATTTTTTTTAAGGGTTTTGTAACCAATATATTGAATGCTTACAACTATATTGCCTTCGGCTATTTTTTCGATTTCAAAAGTACCATCATCAAGCGTAATGCCACCAGTAAGAATTTCTCCTTCTTGATTTTTAATTAATACATTTACGTACGGTAAGGGTTGCTTTAAATTAGCGTCTAATACGGTTCCTGATATAGTACCAGTTTTGTCAGTATTTGTTTCGGGGTCTGTGGCATGTGCTTTTACAGATATAGATAATAAAATAAAGCACAAAAAGAGTAATCTTTTCATTTGATTTGATTCGTTTTTTGATTGATTAATTGATGTTATTTAATAGACGTCTTACTTTAATTTCTGTTACCATATAATTTAGCATTAACATTTTTTTAACATATGAATAAAAAAACATTAGTACTTGGAGCATCATTAAAAGCAAATAGATATTCTAATTATGCCATACAAAGATTAGTGGCTAATAAAAAGGATGTAGTTGCTTTTGGATTAAAAAAAGGAAACGTTGAAGGTATAAAAATTGACACTGAATTATTACCTTATAAAGATATACACACGGTTACTTTATACTTAAACCCTGAAAGGCAGAAAGCATATTATGATTATGTAGTTTCTTTGAAACCGGAACGTGTTATTTTTAATCCAGGAACTGAGAATCCAGAATTTTATAAAATTTTAAAAGATAATACGATTAATTTTGAAGTGGCTTGTACTTTAGTTTTGCTTACTACGAATCAATATTAAACCAAGGAAAGTTAAAAGGCCGTTTATAATTAATATCTCAAACCCAATTTGGTAACCATTTAATAAATCGACAGAATATACATTTATTATATAAGAAATTAAAGGGGCGATAATGGCAATTATCCAAACGTATTTATCTTTTAATTGCGATTTGGTAAATATGCCAAAAGCGAATAAACCGAGCAATGGCCCATAAGTGTAACCTGCGGCTTTAAATAATTCCCAGATTACAGACACATCTTTAAAAATAGCATCAAATAATACAATGACCACAATAAGTATAAGGCTAATTAAAACATGAGCTTGTTTTCTAACTTTTTTCTGAGTGTTTTTTGGTTTTTTAT
This sequence comes from Flavobacteriaceae bacterium, assembly GCA_049791475.1. Lineage (GTDB taxonomy): Bacteria > Bacteroidota > Bacteroidia > Flavobacteriales > Flavobacteriaceae > CAXBID01. The sequence goes on from JBAQZZ010000119.1 coordinate 4,578, forward strand.
CCAGTTCAATAATATCTATACAGAAAGATGTTGTTAATGATGTTAAAGCACTATCTGCGCTAGAATATGCTGCAGCAATTAACCCTAGTAAAAAGAAAGCTGAGGTAACTACGCCTATTTCTGGTAACATAGCAATAGTTGGAAATAAATTATCTTTTGTAGCAGTAATACCATTTTGATTTGCATATTGAGTTAATAGTAATCCTAAAACAAGAAAAAGAATATTTACAAATACCAAAACCACACTAAAGGAAATCATGTTTTTTTGTGCTTCTTTCAGATTTTTACAGGTTAGATTTTTCTGCATCATATCTTGATCTAAACCTGTCATAGTAATGGTTATAAACATACCGGCTAGAAAACTTTTTATAAAATATTGCGCATCATTAACATCATCAAAGAAAAATACTTTGCTCATAGCATTTTCTTTTACATTGGTATAAACTTCAGAAACACTATTTAAATCTAAGGCTGAAGCCAAAAAGATAATAGTAACAACTACCGAGATTAACATAAAAAGGGTTTGCAGCGTATCTGTAAAAATGATGGTTTTTATGCCGCCTTTAAAAGTATAAAGCCAAATTAAGGCAATGGTAATTACTACCGTAACAGTAAACGGAATATGATATTGATCGAATATTAGTAATTGCAATACTTTAGCAACTAAAAATAGCCTAAATGCGGCACCAACAGTTCTGGAAATTAAAAAAGCAACAGAGCCTGTTTTATAACTTACATTACCAAATCGATCTCTTAAATACGTATAAATAGAAGTTAAATTTAGTTTGTAATAAATAGGAAGTAATACATACGCGATAACTAAATACCCAAAAAAATAGCCAAAAACCACTTGAAGATATCCAAATTGTTTAGCTTCAACAGCTCCAGGAACTGAAATAAAGGTAACGCCCGAAAGTGATGCTCCAATCATTCCAAAAGCCACTAAATACCAAGGCGCAGATTTGTTAGCTTTAAAAAAGGCGTCGTTAGAATCTTCCTTTCCTGTAAAATAGGAGATTAAAATTAGCACCAAAAAGTAAGCTGCAATAAGAAGTAAAATGGTAGTTGGCGACATAAAATAGTTGCATTAATTAACTATTAACAATATTAAGTAATTTTAAATTAATTGATAATTTTTTTGAAAGCGATATAAAACTAAACATTGAAGTATATTTTTTAATAAATTAAGTCATTTTCTTAAGTACATGACAAAATTTTAAATAAGAAGTTCATAATTCCTCCCCTTTTTTAAGGGGAGGTGCCGATAGGCGGAGGGGTCA
>JBAQZZ010000120.1:0-4729 GCA_049791475.1 Flavobacteriaceae bacterium
GTACAAATTTGACACCCCGCCTGTCAGGTCTGGATTTCAGTAACATTGCTATCTCTTAATGAAGGTTAAACTAATTTTTGTCATGTACTTAACAGAAAAATATAAAATTGATATGATTTAATGCATCAATCTTTCCGCTGAAACTTAAAAATGGTTTCATTCTGTTTTACATGAAAAAATTTACAATTTGAATAGTGAATAAACTCAAACTCTAAATCGTAATTAAAAGTACCATCATCAACAATAAATTTGTCATGAACATCTATATTTCCGTTTGGTGAAATACGTTTAAAATGATATTCTACATCATGTCCCGTTTTATGCAATTCAAACCAAGCCCCAGCAGCAATACCAGAAAGCCATTGTGCTTTTTCGTGTAAATCATCAACAGGTTTTGGAGTTTGGGTTCCAGCTAAATTTATTTCATGGTCTTTTAATTTATCTAAAAAGCAACGGATGTTTTCACTTTTTTGAGAGCCTTTAAATTCTGAAATCACACCTATTTCTGAAACTTCATAGGGATGATTCTCTGTATCAGCTAGCAACACATTCCCTACTGTACTTGGTGTAAACCATTTTGAGTTTTCAAGTTTCTTTTTAATTTCCAAATCGGTTACTGAAGCAATTAAACTATCGGTTACAAAACGTGCGCAATTACAAGCGTCTTTTATAAACGCCGCGTAACGAATAAAATGTTTATTCTGCATTTCTGTAATATGATGTCTTGCTTTTTGATAATCTACTGCATTACAAACCGAAGCAACTAATTTACCGTCGCCATGTGTAAGTTTAGGATGCGTTGCTAAAAACTCAAGGATTTCAGCTAAATTTTTAATAGAATCATCCCGATAGCTATCGGGATCTATATCAGCTTTTAATGAAAAACGCAATTCGTTATCGGTGTCATTTCCTCTTACTCTTCCGGTAGGTTCGGGCGTAATGTAGCGTCCAAAATCATGATATTCTAAAATGCCTGTTTTTTTATCAATCAATACCAAAGCGGCATGTCCTGCACGTAAATAATCTTTTTTTCCAACACCAATAAATCGTAAATAAGGAGAAAACCATTCTTCAGAAACCATAACAATAGTATCTGGATACGCCAGCGTTAAAATAATGCCCGTATTATTCATTAACTATTTCTGGAAGGTTGAAAATTTTGGTTGAAACTGCATTATTTTGCAGACTTTCATAACGCATATCTAAACTATCAGCTTGTTTTTCAATTTGAGTAATACTTGTTGTTTTCACAAATCCACGATTCATAATCACACCATAATCGTTATTATTTTCACCAGCAGTTTTATGAAATTTCAGTGAAGTTTTGGCATTTAATTCGTTTTCAGACTTAAAATTCTCAAACCATTGAAAACGCTCTTTTCTCATCGTTTTATTGTACAATGTTGAGGATGACCAAACTTTAGCTTCTAAAGGTAATTCAATAAAATGTTTTTCACTTCCATCCCAAACCAATTCGTAGAATTTCAAACTAGAATTCCAATCTGCAATCACGATAGTAAAAGGCTCAACATCTTCAAAATTATAAGATTCAATAGTTTCGGTTATTTTTTCAGAAATCAAAAAATCTTTAGCAACTACACCACGGCTCATTCTGTAATTTGCTTTTCGTTCATGAAATTCAAATCCGCCATTAAGCACACAAATTACTCGATTTTTTTCGCTAATCCCAATCCATGTTCCGCCGCTAAGTTCGTCCTTTGGAAATAATAATTTTGTATCATTTACAACATAAAATTCTGGAGCTAAAGCTATTCTATCGGGAGCTTCATCTCGGTTTGAAGTTAAGATAAAGTCGGTATTATTTTTAGGAATAATTGTAACTGTACACATAAAACCTCTAGTCTTGAAAAGGTATGGCAACTTACAAAAAATAAATAAAATTTAACGTGCTTTTAGGAACTCTTGAAGGCAAAAAGTCATTTAATAATTCGTAAATTTGCTACACATTTAATGAAAATTCAATAACGAAAAATCAAAAATCATGGGAAAAGGCTTTTTTAATGTACCAATTGCAATTAACGAACCTGTAAAATCTTATGCTCCTGGATCCCCAGAACGCGATGCTGTAGCTAAGACATACAAAGCGATGTTTAATAGTAAAATTGATGTGCCTTTATATATAAATGGAAAAGATGTAAAAACTGGAAATACCAGAACCATGTCGCCGCCTCATGACCATAAACATGTTGTTGGGACTTACCATGTAGCGGAACAGAAACATATAGATGATGCTATTTCAACAGCTCTTGAAGCCAGAAAAACATGGAGTTTAATGCCATGGGAACAACGCGCTGGCATCTTTTTAAAAGCTGCTGAATTAATTGCTGGTCCATACAGAGCAAAAATTAATGCTGCAACTATGATTGCACAGTCTAAAACAGTACATCAAGCAGAAATTGATGCGGCTTGTGAGTTTATAGATTTCTTGCGTTTTAATGTTCAGTTTATGACTGATATTTACATGGAGCAACCAGAAAGCACAAGTGATGCTTGGAACCGTGTTGAGTATCGTCCTTTAGAAGGTTTCACTTATGCAGTTACGCCGTTTAACTTTACAGCTATTGCTGGAAATTTACCAGCGTGTATGGCATTAATGGGAAATGTTGTGGTTTGGAAACCTAGTGATAGTCAAGTATATTCTGCAAAAGTAATTATGGATGTATTTGAAGAAGCTGGTGTGCCTCCTGGTGTGATAAATGTTGTTTTTGGAGATCCTGTGATGATTACTAACACCGTTATGGCGAGTTCAGATTTTTCAGGATTGCACTTTACAGGTTCTACATTCATTTTTAAAGAACTTTGGAAACAAATAGGAAATAATATTCATAACTATAAAACCTATCCAAAAATTGTTGGTGAAACTGGTGGTAAAGACTTTATTGTAGCTCACAAATCAGCTAATGCAAAACAAGTGGCTACAGCTATTGTGCGTGGTGCTTTTGAGTTTCAAGGTCAGAAATGTAGTGCGGCATCAAGAGCTTATATTCCAAAAAGTTTATGGAGTGATGTAAAAAAACAGGTGATTGAAGACGTGAAATCTTTTAAAATGGGTTCTCCTGAAGATATGAGTAATTTTATTACTGCTGTTATTCATGAAGGCTCTTTTGATAAATTGGCAAAATATATAGACCAAGCAAAAGCTGATAAAGATGCTGATATTATTGTTGGTGGCGGATACGATAAAAGCAAAGGTTATTTTATAGAACCTACTGTTATTGTTGCTAAAGACCCAAAATACACCACCATGTGTACAGAGCTTTTTGGCCCTGTAATGACTATCTATGTTTATGAAGATGACGCTTACGCGGAAACTTTAAAATTGGTTGATGAAACTAGCGAATATGCATTAACTGGTGCTATTTTATCTAAAGACAGATACGCCGTTACACAAGCTACCGAAGCTTTACAAAACGCTGCTGGAAACTTTTATATTAACGACAAACCTACTGGCGCTGTAGTTGGCCAACAACCTTTTGGAGGTGCAAGAGCTTCTGGAACTAACGATAAAGCAGGAAGTGCACAAAACTTATTGCGTTGGGTATCGCCAAGAATGATAAAAGAAACGTTTGTTACGCCTACGGATTATCGTTATCCTTTTTTGGGTGAATAACTATAATTAAAACCATTATAAAAAGAGGCTGTTTTTAACTTTAAAAACAGCCTCTTTTATGTTTTATTAATATTTGCGCATATTGACTTTGTAAAAAATTCAGCTATCTTCGTTTAACTTCTGATATAAGACATTAAAATGATTTTATATCTTGAGAATTGTACGTCACTTGAGCGCAGCTATTAATATAAAAAACGATTAATGAAAAATTATTACAAAACATTTGCAATAATATTAATTGCTACTATTTCATACGGAACAGCGCAATCACAATCTAAATCCAAATCTGTTTATGTTTATGTACATGGAATGACAGCTGGTGGTTGGGCATATAAAAACATCGACTCAATGCTTACCGCATCTGGTAATATTTTTTACCGTCCGACACTCACAGGACTAGGTGAACGTGCTCATTTGACTTCATCGAATATTACGTTAAAAGTTCATATTTTGGATGTTGTAAATACTATATTATATGAAGATTTGCATGACATAATCTTGGTAGGACATAGCTATGGAGGAATGGTTACTACAGGAGTGGCTGATAGTATTCCAAAGAGAATAAAGAAACTTATCTATATTGATGCTTTCTTGCCTGAAGACGGTGAAAGTGTATTATCTATAACTGGAAATCCGATTGATTCCTCTGCAAGAATTGAAAATGGTTTATTATATCCAAAGTGGCTTCCTGAAGGTCATGATCCTCCAAAAGGAGTACCACATCCAGTCCTAACCTTTATTGATGACATTCGTCTAACTAACCCGAGAAGGTTGGAAATTCCTAGCACCTATATTCTTACCGTTGAAAAAAACTTGAAACCTGAAGATGACATGTTCTTTTCCGCAGCAGAGCGTGCGAAAAAAAAAGGATGGACTGTTTTGCAGTTGGAAGCAGACCATAGCCCAGAACGAACTGCTCTTAAGGAACTTGTAAAGATGCTCCAAGAAATAGTAAACAAATAAGCGAACGTACAATCGAGTAGACGGGTGACGACCTAATGGTCGCCACTGCGCCTCTCACACCACCGAGCGTACGGGTCTCGTACTCGGCGGTTCGTTAATCTTCAATACGGTCGCTCTTTCCACCGACCATAGCTA
>JBAQZZ010000121.1:0-1877 GCA_049791475.1 Flavobacteriaceae bacterium
TAATTTTCATTCGCAAAAATGTTTCACCTAAATTGGTGAATTTAATTGAAAGTGAAAAGTCTTTAAAGCACTGGTTTTACTGACTTTTCAACTTTCTTTTCAACATTCGCTTGCGGATTTAAGGTATAAAACAAATCTTAAAAACGTTATAAAAGGATGGACAGAAGGTATTACCTATTTTAAGGAAGGCGGTAACGGTGTTTTATTGGTGCCTTCCCGATTGGCGTACGGACCTGATTATTATAATGGGATTCCAGGTGGTTCCGTGCTTATTTTTGATGTGGCACTTATTTCTGTTTATTAAATTTACTGATTACATAACAAAAATTGATAGTATCCGGATGTCAGTCTGAGGCAACAGATAAAAAAATTTATCAAGCGATATTGTTGACAATTAAATTGAATTTGAAACTGAAAATTTGAAAGTATGGATTGTTACCTAGAGGGGACTTTAGGGGTGTTTTTAAAATCTGAGTGATATTTAAATATTTGAAAATCAAATATATAAAATACGATGACAATGGTAGCGCAGTCGAAGACATTGATAACATTTTGTAAGCTTCGCTTAGCTGCTTTCAATGAAAATATATTTTCATTTCAATAATGCTCAATGTAACATCTTTTAATTTTTGTCATGTATTAAACTAAATTCCAAATATGTTTTCAAGATTCTAATCACCATGATAGACCCCTTATTTAACTACATAAATAACTACGTTAGTTTAACTGATGAAGAAATTGCCTATTTACAATCCAAAATTTCTGTAAGAACCTATTTAAAAGGTCAATATGTGGTTCAGCAAGGCGATGTTTGTAAATATGAATGTTTTGTGCTGTCCGGTTGCACCAAAACATTTTATGTGGATAAAGAAGGGCAGGAGCATATTTTAATGTTCTCTATTGAAGATTGGTGGACGTCCGATATGGGAAGTTTCATCACCCAAACCCCAGCCGATTTTAATGTGCAGTGTTTGGAAAACACAGAGCTTGTTATGTTTTCGCACGATATTATTGAAGACTTGTATAGCGAAATACCTAAACTGGAACGTTTTTTTAGGCAAATTATAGAAAAAGCATTTGTAGCCTCACAAAAGCGCATTGTTAGAAGTTTTAGTCTTTCCGCAAAAGAGCAATATGTGTATTTTAAGCAGCAATACCCCGAAATAGAACAACGTATACCGCAATATATGATTGCTTCTTACCTGGGCATCACAAAAGAATTCCTCAGTAAAATTAAAAGTCAGGCATAAATGTTAATCTAGTTTAACCTCATTTCATAAACTACTTTATTTTCTGTTAAGGCTGTATGCACTAAATTTGTACCACAAGAATTTAATTAACATCAAATAAAAAATATTATGAAGAACACTATTAAAAATTTAGCAATCGTAGCTTTAGTAGCTTTTACGGCATTCTCTTTTACCAACATAAAAGCAGAAAAGAAAGAAATCAAACTTGATAAAAGCAAAGTAGTTTGGAAAGGTTATAAAGTAACCGGGTCGCATGAAGGTACAGTTAATATCAAGTCTGGTTTTTTGAATTTTGAAAGCGACAAATTAGTTGGTGGCGAGTTTGTGATGGATATGGCCACTTTGGTGAGCACAGATTTGGAAGGTGAGTATAAAGGGAAATTAGAAGGCCATTTAAAATCGGATGATTTTTTTGGAGTTGAAAAACATCCCACAGCTAGTTTGGTATTTACAAAAGTAGTGGCTTCGGGTAAAAATGCCTATACCGTTACAGGCAATTTAACCATTAAAGGAAAAACAAACCCCATTACTTTTACCATGTCCATTTATGGTAATAAAGCAACTGCTTCTTTAAAAGTCGATCGAACAAAATTTGGTGTTGAGTACAATTCAACTAGTTTTTTCGAG
>JBAQZZ010000122.1:0-6086 GCA_049791475.1 Flavobacteriaceae bacterium
CATTTTGACTTGCTCTTTTGCGCATTAACGTCGTTAAAAAGCCTCGTTGTAGCTAAGGCTATAACTGTGTTTTTTGCCTAGTTAACACGCAAAATATCGGTGTCTATTCTGTACACTTTATTTCTTAACAAACCCTTAGACACGGATTACACAGATTTTCACGGATTAAATAGCCCCTTGAGGATTATCGAGGGTGCACGACAAATTTCCCTAAAACTGGAATCTTGACCTGCAAGTCCCGATGGCAATCGGGATCGAAAACCTTGCAGGTCTTGAAGGATAAATCCTGAGCCCAAACCTACAAGATACTTAAATCTCGCAGGTTTTCATCCATATTCAGGGTCGTTAGTGGAAACCATATTTGTTATCGGACGAATTCCGAAAAAGGGAAATTTGTCGTACACCCATTATCGAAATGAAAATATATTTTCATTGAAGATACCTAACGTAGCGTATTAAGGGTATTTTGGGCAAATGGCAGGCCACCGCGCTATCCACTATATCTTTTTTGTGCTGAACTTGTTTTCAGTATCTTATCAAGTATTTTCTATATAATAAAATGAGTTTTAAACTAAACTTATAGTTAAGCACAAAAAAGGATGCCGTTTCTATCGCTTTTGCGCGTACTTGTAAATGCTGTTTTTATACAAAAGGGCAGTAGTTATTTTAATGGAAGCGTACTTAAAACCCTTCCGTCTTTCAATTCTGTGGAATTGAAATCCACCTTCCCTTATTTAAGGGAAGGAGTTGTTTAACAATTATATTTTGAGCAATTATTTTGACTATAACCCCAAATTATAAACCGAAGTTAACTCTCCTCCTTTTTTTAAGGTGGAGTGGATTTAGTTTTTTACAAAAACTAAAGACGAGGTGGTTTTTTTGCGAGAAGGATTGAGGCGGCATCCTTTTTTGTTTTTCTCAAAAAAGATATAGCCGAAAGCCTGTTTGCCATTTTTTATGGCAACTTGCCCAAATTAAGTGTTTTGCACTAATGGTTTTGTGATTCTTACTGAAGCTATTTTTGAAGCGATTACACCTAGAATAGAAATCGTAAAAAATACAATAAGAAAGTTTTCGGTTTTAATGGTAATAGGGTAAGCGAGTGATGGCGTTATCAAAACTAAATCAAATGCTTTTTGAAGGATTGCAATTATTAAAGCAACACCCAAACCAATTAACCCACCAATAACGCTCATTAAACTGCCTTGTAAAAAGAAAATTTTACGAATATCTTTTACGGTTGCGCCAATATTAAAAAGGGTGTTCAGGCTTTTCTTTTTATCTAACATCATCATAATTAAAGAGCCAATAATATTAAAAAAAGCAATAATTAAAACGAGTGTAAAAATTAAATACACTGCTAAATTTTCGGTATTAAGCATTTTATAAAGCGCATCGTTTAGTTGCGCTCTGTTTTTAACAATTACGGTATCGCCTAAAATAGTTTGAATTTTTTCTTTGATGACAGCTTCGTTTGCACTTTCTTTCAGTTTAAACTCAATGCCACTAATTTCATTTGGTTCGTAGTTTAATAAGCGTTGTGCTAAATCGATAGACGTAAAAACATAAGAATCATCAAGCTTTTCGTTAATAGAGAAAATACCAACATTAAGTGTTCTAACAGAATTAAATGCATTTTTTGTAGAGGTTATTTGCCCTTTTCCTGGTTTAGGAACGTAGATGTTTACGGTTTTTGAATAATCTAAAACACCCATAGAAAGATTATTTGCAATACCCCAACCCACAACAATTTGATTCGATTTTTGGTCAAGCCAACTCCCATAATCAATAACAGAATCTATAGCCACCACGGCTTGAAAATGTTCGTCAACACCTTTAATATTGGCTAAATAAGTTTTATCATCAAAAGCTACAAAAGCGCGTTCTTCAATTATTTTTGAATAAAGCGCAATCTCATCAAGATTATTAAGGTTAGCTATTTGTTGTTCTGTTAAAACAAACGATTTACCAACAACCGTTTCTGCCTTTAAATTGGGGTCAACAATGCTAGAAAATTTTAAAGTAAAATCTTTTAAACCAGCAAAACCAGAAAGCACAATAAATAGAGAAGCGGCACCTAAAATAACACCAATAATAGCAATATAGGTTATAAAATTAATAGCATTATTGCTGCTTTTCGAGCGTAAATAACGTTTTGCTATATATAAAGGAAAGTTCAATTATGATTTTTTTCTTTTATCTAAAATGGTTGGGTCTTTAATAGGATTCTCTTTACCTTTTAATGACTTTTCAATTTGATCGATATACTCTAAAGAATCGTCTATAAAAAATTCTAAATTTGGCATTCTACGTAATTGATGTTTGGTACGTTGCGCTAATTCATGACGAATTAAAGGCGTATTCGATTTAATACCTTCTAAAAGTTCAGCTCCTTTTTCATTAGGAAAAATACTTAAATAGACTTTGGCAACAGATAAATCGACCGTTACTTTTACCTTAGAAACTGATATTAAAACACCGCGCATACCACCTTGAGTTGCTGCTTTTTGTAAAACATCAACTAAATCTTGTTGTAACACTGTTCCTATTTTCTTTTGTCTTTGACTTTCTTCTTCCACAGTTTTAAATTTTAAAACCCATTTGAGGTTTAGGATGCAAAAATAACAGATATTTAAAGATTATCTTACTTTTAGTTGGCTAAATTTGTATCTTACTATGAAGAGCAGATTCCCTTCTTCAAGGGAATGAAAAAAAAGCTTTAAAATGAATAAAATTGAACACATAGGCATTGCCGTAAAAAACATAGATAATTCTAACGATTTGTTTACCAAGCTTTTTGGAGAACCACATTACAAAACAGAGGCAGTAGAAAGCGAAGGTGTAAAAACTTCTTTTTTCAAGGTTGGAGAAAACAAAATTGAATTACTGGAAGCCACAAAAGACGATAGCTCTATTGCTAAATTTATTGATAAAAAGGGAGAAGGTATTCATCATATAGCTTTTGATGTTGATGATATTGAATCAGAAGTAAAGCGATTAAAAACCGAAGGTTTTATTGTTTTAAATGAAAAACCAAAACGAGGAGCCGATAATAAGTTAGTTGTATTTTTACACCCAAAGACTACAAATGGCGTGTTAATAGAGCTTTGTCAAGAAATTATTTAAACAAATAAATTTCTTGTAGAGTTTTAAAATTAATATTAGATTTGCAGCCAATTTTGGTCCCATAGCTCAGTTGGTTAGAGCACCTGACTCATAATCAGGTGGTCCTTGGTTCGAGCCCAAGTGGGACCACGACAACAAAGACAAGCCTTTCAAGAAATTGAAAGGTTTTGTTTTTTTACACCAGTACAACATCTGTACAACAATTACTCTTTCTTTTGCTTTCATTTATTCTTATCTTTAGGATGTGGAACGGTTAGGTGAAATATTGGCAAGTTGGCTATATAAAAGCAGAAAGGATTTGAAACTTCTTTGGATAAGGCATTCCTCGTTAACAACAAACAGACTTTCCATTTTTGTTTTGATATTATTTTGCATAATACCATTAACACTTTATTTTTTAATCTCCACTGTTACTTATTCCTTAACACAAATTATAGCAAGCTATCTTTTTGTTACATAATCTACGAAATATTTATAAAAATCTTTGTTCGTACAAGATGGTATATTCTCTTTCACCTGAGCCCAACAGAAGCGTACTTTTAAATTTTATAAGATTGTTGTTTTCATCTGTTTCAAAATTATTAAAAGTGCGATGGTCGAGTGATTGGGATTTTATTTCATCTAACTTATAGGGTGTCAAATAATAAAGGTCCAAATTTAAACCACCAAAAGTCAATATTTCTGCCCACATGATAAGTTCTGGTTGTTGTCTTAAGTTTTTAAATACTTGCGTTTCTTCTGCACTGTAATTAAAAATTCGGTTATCTATTGCAGGTCCGCTTACAGATTGTATGACATCATTATTATCGAAATTAAATTCTAGAGGAAAATTAGCAAATATGCCATTTAAGCTATAGGTATTACTTTGTGAATTGTAACCTGAACTTATTTCTATAGTAGATTCGTCTTCTACAAAAATGTTTATTTCTGTAATGACTCCAAAACTGTCATGAGTAAACGTAGTAATGGTTTCAATACCATTAAGATTCAAACTTTTTATCTCTGATATGTTGTTATCACTAGTGTATTCAAAATATATGGTATCAAAGTTACTCGCGCTTACAGTTCCCGACAAATAATTAAACTCAATTTTTGAAATTAAATTAGTGTTGCTATAGGTAATATTCACTTCTCTATTGTTTGTTAATATATTAAGCGTATTCACAATAGTAATTTTTTTAGGAAAATAGCCTTTTGGGCCATCGTCACCATCGCTGCTGCATTGTATAAATAGCATTGCTATTACTAAAAGGTAAATTATTTTTAAATGTTTCATTTTAATTGAGTTTAAGTTCAATTACTGTTCTAAATTAAAGATCGATTTCTCTTTTATAGGCTTAAAAATTCAGTTGGGTTTTAACTGTTCTTCACTTTACCGTAAAAACAACATTAAGCATATAAACATATTGAGCAGCAGGTGTGTCGTGGTATAAATGCGTTTCTACCTCTTCGCCCCAACGGTTGTTTAAGTCTTCAACTTCTTGTATGTCCCCAAGTTCTTTGCCCATTGTCTTTGCAATGATTAAAGCTCTCGCTTTAGCACTGGCAAGCGCTTGTTGGCTTAATTTTTCCGCCTCTTTATCGTCAATCGTAAATATCGAAACATAACTTGTAACTTGCATTCCTAAGGATTTTACTTGAAGAAATTCTTTTATTTTTTCAATGGATTTGGTTCGGTATTCATAAAGTGTACCTTCTTTACCATAGGCCATAGTTTCATATCCAAAATCATTGGGATTTTCTTTTAAGTCACTCAATGAAATACCTTTTTCTTCCAGTGCCTTTTTATATTGACTTTTTAATACGTCTAGTGTTGTCATGTCTGCAGGAAGACTTGTGTATGCATTACTAAGAGAAACGATAGCTCTAAATTCTGGAGAATCATCTATATGTACCGCACGTGCACTTACTTTGATTGTTGTGGATGGTTGTTGTGCGATTAATAATAATGGCACAAATAGTACTGATATTAAGATTACTATTTTTTTCATAATTTTTATTTTAAATATTAAAGAGGATTTGTTACACTGTTATTCCCAAGCGTTGTTAAAGGCTGTATATATTAATTGTCTCAAATTTGAATTTCCAGGAAAGGTCATACCTTGACAATTCATTACCACCACGCAGTCTATTCCGTTTATAGGGAACATCGCTATTTGAGTTAAAACGCCTTGTGAGATAGCTATATTTGAACTATTACCTATGGAACCTCCTTTAGCATAATAGTTACCGTGCATTTCCCTACCAGCATTATCCTCTAAGTCCATTCCTAAGCGATGTTCTTTCATAATTGTTCTTTGGCTGGCATTTACTAAAATTTCTGTGTGTTCAAAATAGGCATTGACTACTGCCATTTCTGTTGCACTCATAAAGTAGCCTCCTCCTCCAGATTTGTTGTTCCAATCATTATAGTAAGTTCCGTTAGTTTGATTATTTATATCGTTTACGTTGTAATAGAGCGTTGCTAAATCTGGACTTTCGGGCCAACAATCCACAACAGGTAATTGTAGTCTATCAAAAATGTTTTCTTGCATGTACAAGAGATACATAAATTGGGTGTTTCCATCTAACTCTATATTAATAGCGTTGGTATCATCTGATGCATCCCATAGCGATGGAATTAAAACTCTGAATAGTGCAAAATTCACGTTCAGGTAATTCCGGCTTTTAGAATTTACAACACCTGTATTTATACAGTTTCTTAAACCCTCATAACCCAGGGTGTCATCAAAATTATCATTGGTGCTTTGTAAACCAGATTCGTGTTTTAATAAATCTTTAAAACTAAGACCATCTACACCATTATCTGTTTCCCAAGATGCAGGTAACCAAGGTGCAATAGGATCTTCTATAGTGAGATTATTAGCGTCCAATAATTGCATTACCGCTATAGCAGTATAAAATTTGGTTACACTTGCAACGTTTATTTCTTTATCTATTGAGAAATCAATAGCACCATC
>JBAQZZ010000123.1:0-10738 GCA_049791475.1 Flavobacteriaceae bacterium
CTTCTAGCCTATTCATATTATTATCAAGAGCATATAATGCTGCTGCTGCTAAATAACCAGCTTGACGCATATTTCCTCCAAATATTTTTCGAATTCTGATAGCATTTTTCATAATATCCTCGTCTCCAACTAGAATAGAACCTATTGGACACCCCAACCCTTTACTAAAACATACCGAAATGGTATCAAATACTTCGCCGTATTGTTGCGTGGTTTCGTTTTTAGCTATTAAAGCGTTCCATAAACGTGCACCATCCAAATGAAAGCCTAGGCTATTTTCATCACAAACTTTTCTAATGTCTTTAATCGTATTAAAATCCCAACATGTGCCACCTCTTCTATTTGCAGTGTTTTCAATTTCAACTAAACTTGTTTTGCTATAATAATATGCATCTGGGTTTATGGCATCCAAAACATGTTGTGCATTAAACATCCCATTATTTTCATCTAATAATTTACAAGATAAGCCACTATTAAATGATGCGCCACCAGATTCATAATTATAAATATGCGCATATTTATCGCAAATAACCTGATCTCCTGGGTTTGTATGCAATTTTAAAGCGGTTTGGTTTGCCATAGTACCACTAGGAAAAAACAAAGCTGTAGGTTTGCCAAACATTTTGGCTATGCGTGCTTCTAACGCATTTACCGTTGGATCTTCTCTAAACACATCATCACCAACTTGGGCTTGCATCATGGCTTCCAACATACCTTTAGTTGGTTTAGTAACCGTATCACTTCTTAAATCAATAATCATCAAAAATTAATTTAAATTATAAGTACAAATATCTGAGCCAATTGGTGAACCATCAGGGATTTTAGGTGAGTTTTGTAATTTAAATGTATCTGGATTCTTTTTAAATTCAGAAATCATCATAGCGTATTGATTAGCATATTCGACAGCATTCTTTTTATCGAATAAGAGTTTTGAAACTGAATTTATAGCATCATTTGCTTTGGCTTTAACCTGAAAAAATGTTTTATCGTTTACAGCAAGATTCATAATATACTTTAAAACTTCAACATTAACCATCTGCTGAACTTCATTTAAATAATCATCTTTATGGCTTATTTTGAACGAGTTATCAATTAAACCGTTAAGTAATTCTTCTAATCCTAATTGCTCATTATCCAAACTTTTTTGTTGAACTAATCTATTCATACGCTCTGGATGCAACAACAACTTCAACGTTAATTCACTTGAGGTGGAAACCACACTAAGCGCATCAAAACTAACGCCTGTTAATCCTTGAAATGATTCTCTAGTTCTATTGTAACTAAAAGCTCTTGGTGGAAATAAATTGAGTTTTTCCTTTGGAATTGCTAATGTATTTGCAGAAAGTGTTTTGAAAATAGATTTTAAAGCGTCTCGCTGCGCATCAGCTTTAATAACTTTAGCTGTAAAATCGCCACCACCTTTAATAGCATAATTATAATCTAAACCTCCAATTATTTTTGTAGCAGCTTCAGTTTGATAACGGTGGAAAAAATATAAAGGCACAAACACATCTTCTAACATTGAAAAGGGTTTATTAAGTCGGATATTATCCTCTGAAAATGTTGAAATTGCTTTTTCACGTACTTGCAAAACAGCCTTTAATTCATCTGATGCACTTTTTCCATTATCCCACAAATGTGCTAAAGCATGCGCACCACCAGAAGCTCTCGCATCACTATCAGTTATAAAACGCAGACCTTTTTTTGTAGCGTTATCAAGAATAGTATTCAACGCTTTTTGTTCGTTTTCAGTAGCATTAAAGTCACTATAACTATAAGCTACAGTTACTTTATCCCATTCACCTATTCCTGTGCTATAAGCGTTACTTAAATTAACTTCGCCATTTTTAAGTTCGATTTGTGGATGCGGATAATCCATCACAGAAGCATTATTATTGGTGCTTGCAGCAAAATTATGAGTAAACCCTAGCGTATGCCCAACTTCATGTGCGCCTAATTGACGAATTCTCGCCAATGCCATATCTAGCATAGGTTGGTAATTATCATCACGCTCTGCAAATGGCTTGTTTAATAAAGCCTGAGCAATTAAAAAATCTTGACGAATACGTAAACTACCTAAACTAACATGACCTTTAATTATTTCGCCTGTTCTGGGATCAGTTACACTCGCACCATAACTCCATCCTCTAGTAGAGCGGTGTACCCATTGAATAAGATTATATCTGCAATCCATAGGATCTACACCTTCTGGAAGCATTTTTACTTGAAATGCATCTTTAAAACCAATGGCTTCATAAGCTTGATTCCACCATGAAGCACCTTCTAACAAAGCAGATCGAACAGGTTCTGGAGTTCCAGAATCTAAATAATAAATAATAGGTTCGATAGCTTCTGAAATTGCAGCTTCAGGTTGCTTCTTTTCTAAACGATGTCTTATAACATAGCGTTTTCGAATATCATCTTGAATTGGCGTAGCATAATCTAAATAAGATATGGGTATGGCGCCACTTCTAACATCAAATACTCTAGGTTTATAATTGTTATCTGGTAATTCGATAAAAGAATGATGCTGTGTAACCGTTATTAATGAAGGTGTTGGCACAACGGTTCGTAAATTTTTTCCTGTTGGACTTCCCTTGAAAGTTAACAACGCTTCAAATTCAACATTTTTAGGAAATGCCTTAGTTCTTGCTAATGACAAAGCGCTTTTACTTAAATCTACACTATAAGCACCTTCTTTTGATCGTTTTAGTTTATCAGAAACACCATGAGCGTCTTCCATTAAAAACGATGTCATATCAATTTTATAGCGCTTATCTTTCTCTTCAATAATTTTAAAACCATAAAGAATAGATTTTGCAAAGGCTTGTTCAATACTCTTTCGTTCTAAATCATTATCTGTAATCGCTCTATAGTTTTGATTGGGTTGAACGAGCAATAATTTATTACCTGCTTTTTCAAACTTAACAACGCGTTCGTTTCCCAATTGCCCTCTGTCTAAGCCAATATCATTAGAGCCAACACCTGTTGCTAGTGAATTAACATATAAAAATTCTTCATTTAAATTACTTACTTCAAGGTAAATTTTATCTTCACTCTCATCATAAGAAAAATTAAAAAACCCCTTATAATCAACCAACTTTTTGTCTTTTGTTTCTTGAGAAAAAACATTAAAAACAATAATTAAAGAACAGATAGTGAGTACTAATTTTTTCATAAATATTTTTGTTTATAAAGCTACATAATATTTTAATATCAATCTATAAATCCTATTTTTGTTGAAAATAAATTCTACGAATGATAACATCCGATCAAATTAAAGATCTCAATACCCGCCTCGACAAACTTAGGCACTATCTTTGACATAGATGCCAAACTAATAGAAATACAAAACGAAGAAGAGCAAACTTTTGACCCTAACTTCTGGAATGATTCCAAAGCTGCGGAAGTGATTATGAAATCGCTTCGTGTTAAGAAAAAATGGATTCAAGACTATAAAGATGCAAAAACTTTAGTTGAAGACCTCGAAGTTATTTATGAGTTTTTTAAAGAAGGTGAATCTACACTTGAAGATGTTGAAAAACGTTTTGATAAAGCTTCTGATTTATTGGAAGATATTGAATTCAGAAATATGCTTTCAGAAGAAGGCGATAGTTTAAGTGCCGTACTTCAAATTACCGCTGGTGCTGGTGGCACAGAAAGTTGTGATTGGGCAAGCATGCTCATGCGTATGTATTTGATGTATGCTGAAAAAAGCGGATTTAAAATTAAAGAACTTAACTTTCAAGAAGGCGATGTTGCCGGTATAAAAACCGTGACTTTAGAAATTGAAGGCGATTTCGCATTCGGGTGGTTAAAAGGAGAAAATGGCGTACACCGTTTGGTTCGTATCTCCCCTTTTGACAGTAATGCAAAACGCCATACCAGTTTTGCTTCTGTGTACGTGTATCCGTTAGTGGATGATACAATTGAAATAGACATTAATCCTGCCGATATAGAAATTACTACCGCACGCTCAAGTGGCGCTGGCGGACAAAATGTAAACAAAGTAGAAACCAAAGTACAGTTATTGCATAAACCGTCTGGGATACAAATTCAATGTTCAGAGACACGCTCGCAACACGATAACAGATCTCGTGCAATGCAAATGCTAAAATCACAATTGTATGAAATTGAATTGCAAAAACAATTAGCACAACGAGATGATATTGAGGCTGGTAAAATGAAAATTGAATGGGGAAGCCAGATTAGAAATTATGTGATGCATCCTTATAAGCTAGTAAAAGACGTGCGAACAGCTCATGAAACAGGAAATGTAGATGCTGTTATGGATGGAAATATTGATAGTTTCTTGAAAGCCTATTTAATGATGATGGGGCAAAAAGTAGAAGACGATAATCAACTATGATAAAAATTGACACTGTTATTTTTGATTTGGGAGGCGTGCTTATCGATTGGAATCCTGAATATGTTTTTTTAGACGCCTTTAACGGCAACAGAAAAAAAATGCAATGGTTTTTTGATACTATTTGCACTATGAGTTGGAATGAAAATCAAGATGCTGGCTACCCAATACAACAAGCTACTGATGATTTAGTAAAACAATTTCCTGAATATAAAACTTATATAGAAATGTATTACGGAAACTGGGAAACCATGCTTGGTGGCGAAATTAGTGGTTCTGTGAAAATTTTAGAGGCGCTTATAAAATCAAAAAAGTACAATGTAGTAGCGCTAACTAATTGGAGTAATGAAACCTTTCCTATCGCAAAAAAGCACTTTGAGTTTTTACAATGGTTTGAAGGCATTGTTGTTTCGGGTGATGAGAAAACTAGAAAGCCTTTTGAAGATATTTATAAAATCACTTTAAAACGTTTTAATATAAAACCTGAGCAAGCGGTTTTTATTGACGATAATTTAAGAAATATTGAAGCTGCTAATAAATTAAATATTAACGGCATTCATTTTAAAAACCCCGAGGAACTCCTTAAAGATTTAAAAACGTTTAATATCCATTTATAATGATAAAAATATACCATAATCCGCGTTGTTCAAAATCTAGACAAGGCTTAGAAATACTAACCAAATCGGGAAAACCTTTTGAAATTATTAAATATTTAGATGACAATCTTTCCTCAGAAGATTTAAAAGGAATTATTAATCTTTTAGGTATAAACCCCATTGATTTGGTTCGTAAAAGTGAAGCTATTTGGAAAAGTGATTATAAAGGGAAAACTTTAACCGATGCGGAGGTTATTGATGCCATGATTAAAAACCCAAAACTTATTGAACGCCCTATAGTTATTAATGGCAACAAAGCTGTGATAGGACGCCCTCCGGAGTTAATTTTAAATATCCTTTAGCATAAATAGCGTGAGTGACTTTAACATAGTTTTAACCTTTAACAATTAAACTGTCACTTAATTTAGCAGTCTAATTTATTTAACTCGCTAAAATCATGAAATGGGAAAACCTCTTTATATATTTATTTGCCTTTGTTTTATTTCTTTATCAATAATTGCCCAAAGACCTGAACAAAAAGAAGTTACGATAAGCGGTAAAGTAATTGACAAAGAAACCAATCAGCCCCTCGAATATGCTACTATTGCCTTTTTTAACAAAAGACAGAACAAAATAGTTACAGGTGGCATTACAGATATTAAAGGTGAATTTAGTATACCTGTATTACCGGGAATGTACGATATAACCATTGAATACATCGCTTTTAAAACCATTACAATATCTGATAAAAGACTAACTGCCTCAGAAAATATTGGTTCTTTTTCTCTTGAAATTGATACGGAATCTCTTGAAGAAGTTGAAATTATTGCAGAACGTACTACAGTTGAAATTAGACTGGACAAAAAAATATACAATGTTGGTAAAGATTTAACTGTTAGTGGTGGTAATGTTAACGATGTTTTAAATAATGTGCCATCAGTTTCTGTTGATGCAGAAGGTACTGTTGCACTTCGAGGGAATGATAATGTACGCATATTAATTAATGGCAAACCCTCTGGTTTAGTGGGCTTGAACTCAAGCAGTGCCTTGCAGCAATTACCTGCTGAATCTATTGAAAAAGTGGAAGTTATCACCTCGCCATCTGCCCGTTACGAAGCCGAGGGAACTGCCGGTATTTTAAATATTATTTTACGGCGAAGTAAATTACAAGGTTTAAATGGTGCGGTTACTGCCCTTGTTGGCAACCCCGATGCTGCAGGAATTTCTGGGAATATAAATTACAGAACAGGCAATGTAAATATCTTCAACACCGTTTCTTATAATTACAGCGAATATGTAGGTAGAATTTATACATATACCCAATTTAAACAAGAAGGCAATTTTTTAAATGAAGAACGAAATAGCAGAAATACCAGAAAGGGTTTAACTAATAACTTTGGTGTTGAATGGTATGTAAACGAATCGTCTTCAATAACAAATTCGTTTGTTTATAATGATGGAAATAGCGATAATCGTTCTGCAAATTTAATTACCCAATTAGACCCGAACAGTGTTATAACCAATGAGACCTTACGATTGGATCCTGAAATTGGAGATAGAAAAACATTACAATATGCTTTTAACTATACTAAGAATTTTGAAACTAGCGGGCATACACTTTCTTTTGATTTTCAATATGAAGATACCACCGATAATGAATTTTCTCTAATTAATACCGATGGCATTGATACCGATATTCTTACTAATTTAGAAGATGAAACTAGCGTTTTAATCCAGGCCGATTATGTGAAACCTATAGATGAAACCAGTCAATTTGAATTAGGTTTTAGAGGTGAATATGCAGATACAGACACAGATTACAGGGTGGAATTATTGAATCCAGATACAAATATGTTCGAGATTGATAGAAACCTGACTAACTTCTTGAATTTCAGAAATTATATAAATGCTGCTTATGCGCAATACGGAAAAAAAATTGATAAATTTTCATACCTATTAGGACTTCGTTTAGAGAATACTCAATTAACTCTAGACCAGCCTACAAGTGGTGATTTTAAAAAAAACAGCTACACAGGCCTATTCCCAACCATAAACTTAAATTATGAATTTTCGGAGCGGGAGAGCATGTCTTTGGGCTATAACAGACGAATATCCCGTCCGCGTTCGTTTTTCTTAAATCCTTTTCCATCAAGGACCAGTATTACCAATATTTTTCAAGGTGATCCAGGGTTAATTCCTACCTACTCTGGCCAATTTGATTTAAGTTATTTAAATAGGTTTGGAAAAGTTACTTTAAGCTCTTCCTTGTATTACTCCCATGCTACTGATATTGTTCAGTTTGTTAGTACTGATACTGGAGGCACGGTAACTATTGATGGCAGAGATGCTTCGGTAATTAGAAGGTCGCCAGTAAATATTGGAGAACAAAATAGATACGGTTTTGAATTTAACGTAACCTATTCTCCAAATAGAAAGTGGCGCATAAACACTGATTTTAATATTTATAGAGCAGAAACCAGAGGCGATTATGAAGATACCAATTTTGATTTTGAAAACACAACATGGACGGCTCGCTTAAGTAATAAATTAACACTTCCCGCCAATATTGATTGGCAAACTAACATGAATTACAGAGGGCCACGTATTGATGCTCAAAGTGATAGACAAGGTGTTTTTACTACTGATATGGCTTTAAGCAAAGATTTATTTAAAGAAAAGGCCTCGTTAGCTTTTAGCGTTAGAGATTTATTGAATAGCCAGTTTTTAAGAGGCTCTATTGAAACCCCTACTTTTATTACAGAACGTGAACTTCAATTTAGAGGAGGTCGCACATTTATTTTATCGTTTACTTACAGATTTAACCAGAAAAAGAAGGCAGAACGGCCAAGTCGTGGTAATGGCGGCGGTGATATTGAAATGTAAATATACTCACTATTAACAAAAAAAGGAAGCTAGATTTAGCTTCCTTTTTTTGTTTATTTGAGAATTAGAATTCTAAGAATTTAATTTTTTAGCTTTCTTTTCTTCTCTTATTTCTTTTATTCTTTCAATTAATGAACCACCAATCCAATAAGGAACTACGAAGGTTATTAAAAAAATCATTAACCAAAACCCAATAGTTAAAATGGTTAAAAACGCTAAAAATCCTAAATATTGATCAAATTCGAACATAATTAAAATGGTATCTATTAAAATCTTTCACAAATATAACACAAAGTGATTTGTTACACAATACGAAATCATAAATTATTAACAGAGTTTTTTAAATAAAATACGATTTACAACTTACATTTTGTTAAAAAACTTTTAAAAAAACTAACATCTATCATTATATTAAATCTGTTAAAATAAGTAACTTTGTAACTCAAATTAAATCTTCCAGATAATGAGTTTTAGAATAGAAAAAGATACTATGGGCGAGGTTAAAGTACCTGCCGATAAACTTTGGGGAGCACAAACAGAACGCTCTAGAAACAACTTTAAAATAGGTCCAGCAGCTTCTATGCCACTAGAAATAATTTATGGTTTTGCTTATTTAAAAAAAGCTGCTGCTTATACAAACTGCGAATTAGGTGTTTTAGTTATTGAGAAGCGTGACTTAATTGCAAAAGTTTGTGATGAAATATTAACTGGTATGCATGATGACCAATTTCCATTAGTTATTTGGCAAACAGGTTCTGGGACGCAAAGTAATATGAACGTGAATGAAGTAGTAGCTAATAGAGCGCATCAAATTGCTGGAAAAGTTATTGGTGAAGGCGAAAAAACCATTCAACCAAATGATGATGTAAACAAATCGCAATCATCAAATGACACCTTCCCTACTGGTATGCATATTGCTGCCTACAAAAAAATAGTAGAAAACACAATTCCAGGAGTTAGAAAATTACGTGATACTTTAAAGAAAAAATCGGAAGCTTATAAGTCTGTCGTGAAAATTGGTAGAACACATTTAATGGATGCCACCCCATTAACATTAGGTCAAGAATTATCTGGTTATGTAGCTCAGTTAGACCACGGCATCAAAGCATTAGAAAACACATTACCGCATTTAAGTGAATTAGCTTTAGGTGGAACTGCTGTGGGTACAGGGTTAAATACACCAAAAGGTTATAGTAAACGGGTTGCAGAATATATAGCAGAATTTACGGGATTGCCTTTTGTTACGGCTCCAAATAAATTTGAAGCATTAGCAGCACACGATGCGTTGGTTGAAACTCATGGCGCTTTAAAACAATTAGCGGTATCTCTAAATAAAATTGCTAATGATATTAGAATGATGGCTTCTGGACCACGATCTGGTATTGGTGAAATTATAATTCCTGCAAATGAACCTGGAAGTTCTATTATGCCTGGGAAAGTAAACCCTACGCAATGTGAAGCTTTAACCATGGTTTGTGCTCAGGTTATGGGTAACGATGTGGCAATTTCTGTTGGTGGTATGCAAGGCCATTATGAATTAAATGTTTTTAAACCAGTAATGGCAGCAAATGTTTTACAATCGGCTCAATTAATTGGTGATGCTTGTGCAAGCTTTGATGAAAATTGTGCTGTAGGTATTGAGCCTAATCATGAAGTCATTACAAAACTACTTAATAACTCGTTAATGTTGGTTACTGCCTTAAACACAAAAATAGGTTATTATAAAGCTGCCGAAATTGCAAACACTGCGCATAAAAATGGTACTACTTTAAAAGAAGAAGCTATTAATTTAGGCTATGTTACTGCTGTAGATTATGATGCATGGGTTAAACCTGAAGAGATGGTTGGCGGATTAAAATAGTTAGTGAACCCATTTAAACTTATTATATGTAATAAAATAAAAAAACGAATAATTAAATTATCCGTTTTTTTGGTTGGTTAGCTATCAATCCTTTGTATTTTACAATTAAAAAGGAAATCCATACAAATGTATAATTTAACAACCGCTTTCTTAATAACAAATGTTAATAACTATTTATTTTTTTTCGTATTCTACTTAATTGTACAGCAGTAATGCCTAAATATGATGCAATATGATATTGAGAAATTGAGTCTTCAATAGTTGGATTTTGCTTTAATAATTGTAAATAACGTGCTGTTGCATCCAACGAAATCATTTCAACTAAACGCTTTTCATATTTAATAAACAAACCTTCTAAAATTCTAGTATATAAAGCTTTAAGTTTTGGTTCTTTATCACATAACTTCATCAGTTGATAATAATTCAATTCATAAACTTTACAATCTGCAAGTGTTTCAAAAATAAGTGAAGATGGTTTTCTTGTTATTAAAGCCGTTAAAGACCCTACAAAACTTATAGGCAAATAAAAACTTTTATTAAATTCCTTTCCAGCTTCTGTAGCCATATAACAACGTATAGACCCAGAAACTAACATGTAAATTTTGACTGGAACTTCGTTAAGCTTTACAATTTGAGTACCCGCTGGTATGCTTTTATATTCAGAAATGAGTTGAAGCCCTCTAAAAGTTTCTTCAGAGATATTACCAATAGATTTTAAAAATTCAAAGTTTTTACTCATCAATTATATAGTTAAAACCACTAAAACGCCTTTGCTTAGTTAATTGTAGTTAAATAAAAACAGATTTCCAAACATCTGCATTTTTGTAAACTAATAATGCTCGAACAAACTAATATAATGTCTTATGCTTTAGCAGCAATCAATTTTCCTATAATTTGCATAAAAACTTGTTTAGATGTAATTTTGTATAGAATTCATTTAAACTTTTTGGATTGAAGCGAAAATTAGTCGTTTTGTGACCAGTTGAAGGCTTTTTTGAGTTGCATGGCATCGCTACGGAATGAAAAAAAGAC
>JBAQZZ010000124.1:0-6620 GCA_049791475.1 Flavobacteriaceae bacterium
GTTTTTTAAAACTAACAAAACCTACCAAATCGGAGATTTGTTGGTTTTTTAAGCATAAAAGCTTAACTTCGTGAAGCTTTTTTTGAAAGCATAAAAGCTTAACTTCGTGAAGCTTTTTTTGAAAGCTAAAAAGACTACGTCTTTTTTAGACAAAGCTTTTCTGAAAGTTTATCTAAAAAAAATCTTTTTAATTAGCTAAACTAATTTTTATTCCCCCGTTTACTATTTTCTATTGATTTTTGTACATAACAAAGTAATATTTCTTAAAATTTGCTTCACCTATGAAAAGGTGAAGCAAAAAATTAACGTTAATAAAATAAATCTTAAATTAAAATAAGCCTAATGTTAATGAAATATCGATTGGTAATGTTGCACCAATACCTAACCAAATTGCAGCTACTGTTCCAATTAAAAAAACAGTTGTAGCTACAGGACGACGAAATGGGTTTTGAAATTTATTAATATTTTCAATGAATGGAACAGTTAAAAGACCTGCTGGTACAGCTGCCATTAATAAAACCCCTAATAATTTATTTGGTACTGTACGTAACAGTTGAAATGTCGGATAAAAATACCATTCAGGTAAAATTTCTAAAGGTGTTGCAAAAGGGTTTGCCGGTTCACCTACTGCCGCAGGATCTAATACTGCTAAACCAATTGCACATGCAAATGTTCCAAAAATTGTGACAGGAAACATATATAATAAATCGTTTGGCCATGCGGGTTCACCGTAGTAGTTATGACCCATACCCTTTGCTAATTTTGCACGTAATACAGGATCGGTTAAATCAGGTTTTTTAATTACTGTCATTCGAGATCTCCTTTTTTTTAAAAAAGTTTTTAATAATTTTTTCTATGAACTAATATTTATAATACTAATTATTTATTATAAAGGGCCAGAAATTCCTTGTTTACGAATCATTAAAAAATGCATTAACATAAACACTGCTGTTAATAATGGTAATACAAAAGTATGTAAACTATAGAAGCGAGTTAGAGTAGATTGACCAACACCAACACCACCACGCAATAATTCTACTAAAGCTGGCCCAACAACTGGAATAGCGTCTGGAACACCTGTTACAATTTTAACAGCCCAGTATCCCACTTGATCCCAAGGTAATGAATAACCTGTTACACCAAAAGATACCGTACATACAGCCATTGTTACACCTGTTACCCACGTTAATTCACGGGGACGTTTAAACCCACCCGTTAAATAAACACGGAAAACATGTAAAATCATTGATAAAACCAATCGGGTAAAGTTTGAGAATTACTCCTCAAACCTCCCCTCAGATCCGGACGTGCGCCTCTCAACGCATCCG
Source organism: Flavobacteriaceae bacterium (assembly GCA_049791475.1). GTDB lineage: Bacteria > Bacteroidota > Bacteroidia > Flavobacteriales > Flavobacteriaceae > CAXBID01. The sequence continues at coordinate 1,329 of JBAQZZ010000124.1, forward strand.
GCTCAAGCACGACATAATTTAATAATTATGAAGCAACATTTGTGTGTATTGTGTAATGGCAATATTCATGGTATAAAACAAGGTTTGACAATTTGTTTGACCCACCATCTTTGCGTGCAACAACGTGATGCACATGAATAAGCCTTGGTAAAGTAGGATTCATATATTGTTTACAATTAGAGCAGATGCTTTTTTGTATACGCCATAGTCTACCTTTATTGCCGGTAAGATTTTGTTTTATATTAGCCGTTTCCTTTTGAATCAAGTTCTTATTACCTAAATCGAAAACATTAATTTTAGTACTAAGTCTTGAACGAATTTTTATTTAGAGTTGTATGTTTTAAGGGTAAATTCTTGGCCTTTATAATTGATTATAAAGGTTTTACCGGATTTTCTTGTTTTCCAATAATTTAAATAAATCCATTTATTAGTTTTATTACTATGACGCCTGCGACACCATTTCATTAGACATTTGTATAGATAATTATTCATTGATCCCCATACTTTCCAAATATCATTACAACAACAGTGATAATTTTCCCAACCCATTATTTTAGAGTTTAACTTACCGATTAAAACATCAGGTTGGTGAATTTTCTTAGTTAGATATTTAATATCTTTGCAATGATTTTGAATACTCTTTTTAGAAATCTTGCATAAAAGTTTGTTATTGTATTTTCGAAAGTTCCAACCGAGAAATTCAAATCCTTCATTAATATGTCGGATTGATGTTTTATCATCACTGATTTTTAATCCACGGAGTTCTAGGAATTTTCCAATAGCATGTTGTACACGTTTTAGTTGTCGTTGATTGCGACCGGTGACGATAAAATCATCTCCATATCGAACGAGTTTAATACATGTACTTTTCCGAACTTTCTTGCCAGTTGAGCTAGTGCCATATACCGGTTTGAAGGTTTTTTCAAGAAATTCGTCTAATCCATTAAGGATATGATTCATTAAAGTTGGACTGATAACCCCACCTTGTGGGGTTCCCTCATCTGTATCATAAAAATGAGAGTTTTCAAGATATCCCGCCTTTAACCAACTTTTAAGTACCTTTGTTTCCATTGGCGTGTTTTCTAAAAACCAGTTATGATTTATTTTATCGAAACATTTTTCAATGTCTGCATCTAGAATCCATTCAGGGCTATGGGTTTTATCTAAAAGTGTGCGAACTTGCTTATTAGCCGTCCAGCAACTTCGGTAAGGTCGGAATCCGTAACTATGTGGATCGCTAGTAGTTTCTACAACTGGTAATAGCGAGGTATTCCACAGTGCTTGACGAGCACGATCAGACATACAAGGTATACCAAGAGGACGTTGTTTTCCGTTAGCTTTAGGAATATACACTCGTTTTAAAGGTTTTGTACGTGATCTGTTACGTAACTTAAGGGTTTCCTGGAGTTTTCGTTCTGGATTTGTCCAGATTTCTCCGTCAATTCCAGGAGTGTTTTTCCCAGAGTTTTCTTGTGCCACAATACGAACAGCTCTCAGTCTTGCTGAAATACTGTTATTTAGTAATCGTTGTAGATTCCTAACTTTTCGGTAGTCTCCACATTTTGTTGCTTTAGTTATTCTGTGTTGTAAGTTTGATATGGTCTTTTCAACTTTGGACCAATCCACACCCGTCCATTTATTGGGTCTCGATGGGTAATAAATTGAACGGGTTGAATTATTTAAATTAAAATTTAAAATCATTCTTTACTCCTTCATTTATTTCTTCACTCTTTCGAAGTGGGTGTACTTCAATATTGAAATTAACTATGTACCAAAGAGAAGTCAGCTGTTCCTTTCGGTCAAAGGCACATATATTTTGAATATTTTCAGCCTTTATATTTATCATTACAATAAACCATTCGCTTTTTCTCTATTCTTATATCCTCCATTCCACGTTTGCTTCGTTACCTCCGCATTACCAGTAAATTGGGTGAATGTAGGACTTACCTCGTCTTAAATAAAGTCTTAGGAAATATATTCCAGTTTGAATTGACGCCGGGGTTATGTTAAATGCCGAGAAAGGTAATGATGATTTTCTCTTAAACCCATGTGATCCTCACTGCTAGTTGTTCATAGGATTGTTCGCCTGACGACGCATTGTACTTCAATTCTGCTCTATATTTCTTCGGCAACTTATATTTGACTAGCGATATTATTATAATAATAACAATTTATAAGTTTCGTTCCCTGCTTCAGATAGACCGTTACCCGTCTACCCCGACCTTGCAATGCAATTATTAGGGTAAGCCTCGATACTGGCATAAGTATGGTATTTCAATGTATTTGCTAAATACATCTTATACAAACTTTATTTAGGATCTAATCCCTAGAAGGTTCTTAGATTCGAGTCGCACTCATAGATGCTGACCAACGATGAATTGATCTAATTAACCAACCAAAATTTACATCTGTCATTAAGTAATTAACTGAAGCAAAGGCTTCAGCAACAGTTGGACGATAATAGAAGGTCATTGCAAAGCCTGTTGCTACTTGTACTAAGAAACAAGTAAAAGTAATACCTCCTAAACAATAAAAAATATTAACATGTGGAGGTACATATTTGTTATAGTCGATACTCAATTTCTAGATTTCTATTATATGAGATATCTCTACTTCAGAACCGTACGTGAAAGTTTCCCTTCATACGGCTCCTGGTCTATTAGGAATTAACCTTGCGTCTTTTTACCCACCTCTGAATTGATTGGTTTTGATGACATGAACGATGTAATTCGCAAAGATTACGAATCTTATTGTTCTTGTGATTTCCATCTATGTGATAAAGCTCACTAGTGTCATCTACTTTAAAGAGAATTTCACAGGCATTATACTTGAAACTTTGAAATCATAAGGCACTTCAAAGAGATTCTTTAAAACGTAGACTTTCACGATGAGCCTAATAAAGCCAATCGTTATCATAAGGAGATTTGGTTTGAATAACTGATATATAACTGTTTACTCTATAAGAATGTTGATTAAAGATACGCGATACTTTTTTAACCCGAACATTCCGTGTCATGTTACAGTTACGTATTAGATAGACGTTAATCCATGAATTTATTGTCCATAAGTTAATTTGGCCTAAATCGCAATAGTGGTGGTAATTCCACCAACCGCGAAATATTATCTCAATTTTGTCTAGCCGTTCATCAATCGTGAATCTTGTGTCTTTCATAACGGTTTTGATTTTTTCAATCATTTGTTTGCGATTTTTCTTAGAAGGATAACATACAAACTTTTTATTCTTTGCTTTTACTTTGAAGTGCCAGCCAAGAAAATCAAATCCATCTAATGCACTGACTAAACGTGTCTTATTTTCTTTTATGTTTAATCCCCGTTTATCAAGGAAATAATCAATTTTTTTTAGAAGCATTGTAGAATCTTCATGGGATTTAAGGAAAAATATCATATCATCTGCATATCTGTATCCTCTTTGATAGACCCTAGTGACAGAAACTTTTTCATTCCATATCTCCTCTAAGCCATTCAAAGCAATATTGCATAGTAATGGCGTAATCACACCTCCCTGCAGAGTTTCTTTGATTGTAGTAGGTCGTTCTTTTAAAACTCCGGCTTTCAATGTAGACCAAAGTACTTTTTTGGCCGAGTTTGGAAGTATAACTAATGACATGAGTTTTTCATGATTGATTTTATCAAAACATTTTTCAATATCAAGTTTTAAAATTCGTTTTTCATAACCTCTTGAGGTTGGTTGCAGATTTTTGAATATAGTTCCCTGGATGTCCCAAGCTGATCGTCCTGGTCTAAATCCAAATGATCCTGTAGAAGCTTGAGCTTCATATACAGGTTCCAAAGCATATTTGATCAGGCATTGAATCGCCCGATCATTAATTGTTGGAATGCCTAGAGGGCGTTGTTTTCCATTAGGTTTGAAGATATATACCCTACGAAGTTTTTCATGTTGCCAATTCGAAATTTTTTTGAGTTTCTCTGCTAGGATTAGACGTTCTTTCGGTCCTAATGACCTGATATTGTCCACACCGGCAGTTGGCTTTTCTGAATTAAATTGACTAACTTGTCGAACTGCGAGGTACCTTGAACATGGTGAACCAAGAATTAAGTTTTGAAGTCTTTTAACACGATAGTAATCTCCTTCTTTTGCCGCTTTATATACTCTATGTTGGAGTCGGAATAAATCTTTATCAAATTGTGACCAAGGTAGTGTATTCCATTTTTCAACGTACGCATTGCTTTTTGTTGTCATAAAAATTAACCCTTTTCATTAAAATATATAATATAAACCGTCAGGCAATTACGCCATTTCCTACCCGGAAATCCAGTTTTTTAAATTGATTAAGTTTAACTACCTTATTAAGGTACATAGTTTTCCGTTTTTATTCGTTCCAAATGATAATTGATTGTTACCTTAGCCTGCTTCAATTTGCCTACTATTATCTTAGGACTGCGTCTAACACAAGCAAATCGACGCAAGATTTTTAATAGTTATCCCACTAGCAATTTTTTATATAAAAAAAAGATTGAAAATTAGCTACGCTAATTTTTCTTCGACCGTAAAACTGAAGGATGATATAAAGACACTTTTTTAGAAGCTTCAGACTTAACTTAGACCTAGTAACCTACCTAGAGGCAGTGTGGTGCTTTACGCGTCACCTCTGATTCCCCTGTGTTTCCCAGCTTCAGCTCTGTTAATCAAACAGCACTGTGGGCACTTTTAGCACCACTCTCGTCCTGGAGAGGATTGGACTTTCACCAATATTATCATTTAGTTATAATTTGCATTCAACTTTTGGAATTACTCATTGTTGTATTCTATGTAAATTACTTTGAGTTCATCATATTATTGATTTAGCCCAAAAACGAATCGCACACTTGTAATATCATCAGCAATTGCTTGAATTTCAAGACGTTCTTCAAACCAATCGTAAATTTTACTCATTTATTATAAACTAACTAAAAAATTATCAATATTATTGGGTAAGTATCTATTATGTATGTCAGCCTAATAATATTTATCTAGCTTAATAAGATGATCAATAGTAACGTTAAGTAATATAAGAAATTTATAAATCAAAAACATTTTATTAAAAAGCTTCAAATTATATTTTTTTTTTAAAGTAAAAGATAATCAAGGAGTTTGTTAAATGTTTTGGAGCAAAAAGTTTTTTTTTTACCAACTTTTTGTAAATAAAACTTTTTTTGTAAACAAAACTTTTTTTGTAAACAAAACTTTTTTTGTAAACAAAAAAAGTTTGTGGGTCTACGACCCAGTTTGTGGGTCTACGACCCAAACTAACAAAACCTACCAAATCGGAG
>JBAQZZ010000125.1:0-3632 GCA_049791475.1 Flavobacteriaceae bacterium
AATTTATAATCAGTTCTGTTTCCAGTCATGGTGAGTATTTGGTTGAGACAGGCAATTTTGAATTATCAGATTTAAATAATAATGTAAAAAGTACAGGAGAATACCTCGTGGTTAGAAAACTAGAAGATGGAAAGTGGAAAATGTATCGTGATATTGGACTTTAAAAAAAGTACATACAACAATATATAATAACGCAAGTCTTTGCTATTACTAAGGTTTAGGTTTAGGTAGCATTAAGTTAGTAATTGAATAAAGCGTAAAGTAATTAAACACCTTCCAATATTTTGAGAGGCGTTTTTGTTTACAACTGTTCATAAATACGTAGAAGTACCCGTTGGTTTTCTTAAGTTGAAATAGTCATAATTTATATTTTCATGGTTTTGTCATTCCCACATTAGGAGGAATTGCATACTGTGTTTTAATGCTTATTATGAGATTCCTCCTTCGTCGGAATGACAGACTGGTTCTGTTCAGATTATTAGGTTATTTTTTTGTTTGCAATAGGTATTAAGTGCTTGTAATTGCTTAAATCTAAAAGCGATAATCGTACCCGCTGGTTTTTCTAAAAATGGTGCTTTCATAGTTTTGTCATTCCGACGCAGGAGGAATCTCATTATTTGTGAAATAATAATTCAAAAATTCAAAAATCTCGTCAAAATCACGAATTAAATTTAGTTTTTTATAGCTTCTTCAGCCTTTAATTTTTTTCTCTGGCAATAGCGAGTTGAATCCAAGAAAATTTTTCATAAGAAACGAGATGTTTTAAATTATATTTTGCTGCAAAAATTTTACGATTAAGCTTTATGTTTTTGGTATCTTGTTGTAATCGCTCACTTAAATTATTGGTAACACCTGTGTATTAAGTTGATCGATATTTATTAGTAATTATGTAAACATAATAAGAGTGGTATCCTTCTGTAAATTCAATCATAATTTTTGAAAACTATTATGAGATTCCTCCTTCGTCGGAATGACAATTTACGGCTAAATCCACTTCAATTATCTAAGCATTTCGTACTTTTGCAATCGCAAATAAAAATACATTTTTTCTATGCAATTATCTAGAGAAGCCTTAATAAAACAATTTCAGGCGATGTCCAAAAACACCTTAATTGAAACCTTAGGAATTGAGATGGTAGATTTTGGAGATGATTTTTTGATTTTAAAGATGCCTGTAAACTCTAAAGTACACCAACCAGACGGTGAGTTACATGGCGGAGCTACTGTAGCGTTGGCAGAAACAACCGGTAGTTTTGCTGCCGAACTTTTATTAGATACTAAAAATTATTTTGTTAGAGGTATAGAAATAAGTGCTAATCATTTAAAAAGTGTGCGTGATGGCCATGTTTATGCCAATGCAAAATTTATTCATAAAGGTAGAACAACACAGTTATTTGAAATACGGGTTACTGACGATGCCGATAATTTGATTTCGCTTTGTAAACTAACCACCATTTCATTACCTAAAAAATAAGCATGATTTCAGACGATTTTTTCGAGCAGATTAACATGCAATTTCAAAACAAGTTACCCTTTGTAGCTTATAGAAAGCCAAATCAGGAACAATTAATAGCAAGATTGCAACACGATACCAATGTGCATTTTGTGAAAGATTTTTTAGAAAAGGGCTTTGTGTTTTCGCCTTTTGACGACATCGAAAAAACCATTATAATTCCAAATCAAATTTCTAAAGTTATCTATGGCAACCAACCATACTGCGATCCCATAGCTGTTGATAAAAGTAAATTTGATGATGCTTTATTAGAAAAATCTAAAGCGCAACACATCCATTTAATCAAAGAAGGTGTTAAAGCCATAAAAAACTCAGAATTAAAAAAAGTAGTTTTATCGAGGTGTGAAGTGCTAGCATTAAACGAAAAAAATCCAATTGAAATTTTCAGAAATCTGACTAAACATTATAAATCGGCATTAATTTATTGTTGGTATCATCCTAAAGTTGGCCTTTGGTTGGGCGCAACACCAGAAACCTTATTAAAAATTGAAAACAATCGTTTTTCAATTATGGCATTAGCAGGAACGCAAGATTTTAAAGGCGATTTAGATGTGGAATGGCAGCCAAAAGAAAAACAAGAACAGCAATATGTAACCGATTTTATTATTGATAATTTAAAACCATCGGTAAATCAGATTGATGCTTCTGACGTTAAAACCGTTCGTGCCGGAAATTTATTGCATTTAAGAACGATAATTTCTGCACAATTAAAGCCTAATACCGCATTAAAACATATTATTGAAGTGTTGCACCCAACGCCCGCAGTTTGTGGCTTACCAAAGGAAATCGCTAAAGATTTCATTTTAAAAAACGAGCATTATAACCGCGAGTTTTACACAGGTTTTTTAGGCGAATTAAATGGTGAAACTACTGTTGCACCACGTTCTGGAAAACGAAATATAGAAAACAGAGCTTACGCCGTTACCAAAAATAGCACGCAACTTTACGTGAACTTACGTTGCATGCAAATTAAAGACAATCAAGCCATTATTTATGTTGGTGGTGGGATTACTGAAAGCTCGGACGCAGAAAATGAATGGCAGGAAACCATATCAAAATCTTTAGTGATTAAATCTATTTTATAACTCTCATTTTAAAAGGCTATTTTGTATTTTTGTATAACAAAATTGCTAGATGATTTATCCGAAAATTCCACTTGCACAAACCGTAATTCAGCTTTGTAAAGCAAAAGGAATAAAACACATCATAATTTCTCCAGGTAGCCGAAATGCACCACTTACTATTGGTTTTACAAATGACCCTGATTTTAAGTGTTATAGTATTGTAGACGAGCGTTGTGCTGCATTTTTCGCCATGGGTATCGCGCAACAATTACGAGAACCAACAGCTATAGTGTGCACATCTGGTAGTGCGTTACTAAATTATTACCCAGCTATTTCTGAAGCTTTTTATAGCGATATTCCGTTGGTGGTTTTATCTGCCGACAGACCAAAACATTTAGTTGGCATTGGTGACGGACAAACCATTAACCAGAAAGACGTTTTTAAAAATCATATTTTATATTCAGCCAATTTGAAGTTGGATTTAAAGGATGAAAAACATAATCCGGAGCAAGAGGAATTACCAATTATTAAGAGTTTAGAAGATAAATTTGAGCGTTTCTTAGGTTTACAAAAAGACATTCAAACCGAAAATGAAGTCGAAATAAATACAGCCATTAATCATGCTATTTTTAATAATGGTCCCGTGCATATTAATATTCCTTTTGATGAGCCTTTATATGAAACCGTTGATGCATTGAGTGTGTCTCCCAAAGTTATTGAAGTTGGTACCAAACCAACAGAGGTTGATGATTACACGATAAGCGATTGTTTGGAGCAATGGAATGCAGCAGCTAAAAAAATGATTTTAGTTGGTGTAAATGCACCAAATACGATAGAGCAAAAATATTTGGATGCATTAGCAAAAGATGATAGTGTCATTGTTTTTACGGAAACCACATCAAATTTACATCACAATAATTTCTTCCCAAGTATCGATCAAATTATTGCACCGTTAACTGAAGCCCAACAAAAAGAACTTCAACCAGATATTTTAATCACTTTTGGGGGTTTAATTGTTTCAAAAAAGATAAAAACGCTGTTACGGAAAAACAAAC
>JBAQZZ010000126.1:0-34209 GCA_049791475.1 Flavobacteriaceae bacterium
AGATATAGCTGAACTTCTGAAAGGCCTTCAAATTCATTTAAGAAATTGACCATACACTCGGTAGCGTCAAATTTATAAACCTTTCCTTTTTTGGTGACAATTTCGGCTGCATGGACTTTATCAATAATGGTCATCTTACAAAAATGACAGCCATCGTTTCCATAATCAATGGCTTTTGGTGATACATTACAGCTGAATACCAACAGAAACAATGCAGCAATTGAATAGTGTTTTAGTCCTATCCCTAACCCTTTCCAAAGGAAAGGGAACTCAAACAATTTATAAAGGGTTTTTAGTGTTTGCATGTTTTAGTGTTTTATACTAGCCCTTTCCATCTGCGTGCCGCCATAGCTTTAGCAGAGGCGCAAGGAAGGGAATCATTATAATTCTTCCCTTAGGGAAGATGCCTTTAGGCAGATGGGATTTTGTTTCGTTTCTTTCCTACAAGATAAGCCAAAAATGACATTCCAATTCCAAGACCCAGCAGGTAAGCTCCTAACCTTGGATATGAATGTGCTTTAAAATTTAAGATGTCTTTACTACCAAATAAAGGTGGCTGAAAACCCATAATTGTACCATCAGGGTTGTTGAATTTTATAATAGCTTTTGGGTCTAAATTGTTTCCGTAGTCGTATTCCCATAAATAAAAGTCATACAATCCTGCTCCACTTAAAACAATCATTAAAATAAACCAATATAAGAACCATTTATAGTTTCCTTTAAAGACAATAATTAATCCAATAATAGTTGTTATGATAATTCCAATAGGAAATATCTTAAATTCAGGGATTGCTTCAGGAATGTATTTCATACCGACATAATGATTCATCAAATTAATATTTTTGATATCATAGGGATTGGCATCAGAGAAATCATTAATATAAATATACATGCCCAATGGTGTTGGATATTGAGGTGCTTCCAATGTAATTTTCCACAGTGGGAATAAAAATAATCCCAATGGTAAAATAGCAGCTATTAGCATGATGATATTTGACTTTTTCATCTTTTTAGTTCCCGTGAAACCGGAAATCTCTTTTTTAGTTAATAAATCGCTTGTTTGTGTCTTCTTAAGATTCCTGCTTTCGCAGGAATTTTAGCGTTTTGTATGAGATTCCTACTTTCGTAGGAATAAAAAGGCGAGAGCGATAAAACTACTCTCGCCTTTATAGGAAAATAAACACTAAAACAAAATTCTCCTAATTCTATTCCTGTTTAACCTTGTAATGTCGCATACAACAATTCAAAATTAAATAGGTATTGTTCATTAAAAATCCCCACCCAGTGACCAATCAAGTTCAATATCAGAGTTGGCAGGTGACACTCTAACATAGCCTTGCATTTCTTGATGCAATGCTGAACAGAAATCTGTACAGTAAAATGGCCATACACCAACTTGTTTAGGTTCCCAAACAAACGTTTCGGTTTGTCCTGGCATAATAAGTAATTCTGACGTTTGAGCACCAATCATACTGATTCCATGAGGCACATCATAATCCTGCTCCAAATTAGTAACATGGAAATACACTTTATCGCCTACTTTTACACCTTCAATATTATCTGGTGCAAAGTGACTACGAATGGTTGTCATATAAATATGTACAACTTTCCCATCTCTAACAACCTTAGTATCAGCCTCACTTTTTGCTGCATAAGGATGCTTATTATCTTCGAGCCTATACAGTTTTTTGGAATTTGGCTTAATTAAATCTGCTGGAATTCCTGCAGCATAATGTGGCTCTCCAACTGTTGGGAAATCCAATAACAATTCCATTTTATCTCCTGAAATATCGTATAATTGAGCTGATTGTGTAACCTCTGGGCCTGTTGGCAAATAACGGTCTTTCGTGATTTTGTTCATACCAAGTACATATTTACCGAATGGTTTCTGAGAGTTACCTCCCGGAATCATTAAATGTCCTATTGAGTAGAAACTTGGCTGTCTGTCTACAACTTCCCAGGTGCCTAACTTCCATTTTACAATTTCAGATGAAATAAAGAAAGAGGTGTATGCATAACCTTTACCATCAAATTCTGTGTGTAAAGGGCCTAATCCTGGTTGCTCAACGGCTCCGGCCAATACGTCTTCAAAATTTAATATTGGAATACCATAAGCATCACCAGCAAATTTTTCATTCTCAATAGCGTCCAACATTTTTGTAAATGAATGTACGGTAACGTTTGCAGATAACTTTCCACTTCCTACAATATACTCTCCAGTTGGATCTACATCACAACCATGCGGCGACTTAGGTGTTGGTAAAAAGTATATAGCACCAGGGACTTCTGATGGATCAACCATTAATACTTCTTTTTTCATTGTTGAGGTTGCCGAATGCGTTTCTTCATTATAAACATTATGTGCATAATTTGTTGCCATTTTTGTACCTCCTCCGTTATTCACATATTCTTCTATCTTTTTCCAGTTTACAGCTGCAATAAAATCTTTATCATTCTGGGATGCATTAACTTCTAAAAGCGAGTTGGCTTCTTCTGTGTTATAGGTGGTAAAAAAGAACCAGCCATGGGATTTTCCTCTACCGGGATGTGCTTTATCATAATCGAAACCTGGCATCAAAACTTGGAATTTCAAGTCCATTCCACCATCTTCTTGATCTACTTTTAAAAATGACAAGGTTCCTTTAAAATTTCCTTTATACTCATTTATTGGCATATCCCTTTGAGGTACAGGGATACTAAAACGTGTTCCTGCAACTACATACTCAGTATTATCTGTTACATAAGACGAACTATGGTTCCCTGCACTATTAGGTATTTCAATAATTTCAGTCGTTTCAAATGTTGTCAAATCTATCTTGGCAATTCTCGGTGTATTATTACCATTTATAAAAACATAACGACCATCCAGGACACCATTTGTTTGTGAAATATCTGGGTGATGCGCATCATCCCAAGGTATAAAACCATAGGACGTGTTAAGCATTGGTTTTGTTTCTTCGCTATAACCGTAAGCTTTTTCGGCATCTTGTGAGAACACTGGAATCACTTTAAACAAGCGGCCTGAAGGCAGTCCATAAACTGCTAATTGACCACTAAATCCTCCAGAAATAAAGGCATAAAACTCATCGTGCTCTCCAGGAGCAACGTAAACTTTTTCGGCAGCACTACTGGACAATGCTCCAGATTTTCCATTGGAGCCTTGATTATTGCAACTTGTAAATGCTACTAGAACACTTAGCATTGCAACTGTTGATTTTAATAAATTCTTCATTGTTATATTTTTAGATTAGTGTTTTTTATTCTTGAGTTGGAGGCAGTAAAACCTTATCAATAACGTGTACAATGCCATTTCCAGCTTTTACACTTCCTAGTATTTTTGCGCCTCCAATCATAGGTTCTCCATCTATAACTTCTACTTTTACATACTGATTATTTGCTTGACCTAGTTTTTTGAATTTCTTTAAAAAATCTTTAGAGTAGTTTCCAGGCGTGACATGATATTTTAAAATATTTGCCAAAGCTTCTTTATTTTCTGGCTTTAACAAATTTTCAACAGTTCCTTCAGGTAAAGCTGCAAAAGCTTCATTGGTTGGTGCAAAAACCATTAAAGGACCAGCATTTACTAAGGCGTTTTCTAATTGTGCGGCTTGTACTGCAGCCACTAATGTTGTATGATCTTTTGAGCCAATAGCTATGCTTAAAACGGTTGTACTTCCATCATCCTCAATAAAGGCTTGACCTGTTCTTTCTTCAGCTTGATTTGAAATTGTAGTGGTTGAATCTTTTACTTGAGTGTCTTTATTATTTTTACAATTAAACAAGAACACTATTAAGAGAATGGGAAATAAAAATTTTAGTTTAGTTTTCATAAGGCTATAATTATTTTAATGTTCTAAAATATTCTAAAACTGCTCTAGCATCTTCCTCAGATAAATTTTGATTAGCCATTGGTGAGCCATTAAATTCCATAAGTAATTCTTTTGCTAAAGGGTCTTTTTGTGTCATTTCCTCGGGGTTTAAAATCATATTCATGACCCATTCTGGAGTTCTGCGCTCTAAAATACCTGTTGGTGCAGGACCAATAAATTTTTTATCAGATCTATGGCATGCCGTACACATTTTTTTGTAAACATCGGCTCCGTGTGCTACCATGGTTTGGTCAATTTCTGCAGGTAATACTAGCGAAGTAATAGGACCAATACCTTTATTAGATAGATCTACTTTTTTTGAAGCAGGAATTTTTTCGGCTTTAGTTTCAACTTTTGCTTCTGTAGTTGTTTTATTTTCATAAGAGAAAACTTCTTTCTTTTTTTCTTCTTTACCACCACAACTCATTAATAATATAGAGAATAGAATGGTCATTAGTTTTAGTGTTGTCTTCATGTTTTTAGATTTTATGAAGCAAAACTATGTAGTATAAACAGATAAAAATATGATAATAATCATATTTAAGATAAAAATATCTTTTTTATAATTGTTTGAAATTGTTTAGTTTTGATTATGCTTTCAAATTCTTCAAAATATGCTGTTAAAGCTGTGTTATTTTTAGCTCTACATTCCAATGAAGACCATAAGATTATGGTAAAGGATATTGCGAAGCCTATAAATGTACCTCAGGCTTATATAGCAAAATTACTTCAAAAATTGGTCAAGGAAAATATAGTTTCTTCTACGCGGGGGCCTAAAGGTGGGTTTTATTTAAATACTGATAATTTGAGCCAGCCTGTTATAAAAATTTTGACCATTATTGATGGAGAAAAGAGACTTACTAGTTGTATGTTAAGTTTAGAAAAATGTAATGAAGATAAGCCTTGCCCTTTACATAATATATTAAGTGCTTCTAGAAAAAAAATATTAAAAAGTTTAAATGAGAAAACTATTAAAGATTTAATAGTAGATATAGAATTAGGAATAGCTTTTTTGCCACTTTAGGATTAAAAATAAAACCTCACAAAAGGCATCCACGGATCTATATAAATACTTTGTTCATCATCATAAAGTACATCATATCGAACACCAAAAGTAACATTGCCATTTCTATACCCAATACCTAAAAACAAAGCGGGCACCCAATAATTTTCATCTTCAATATTTAAATTTACATTATAATTTCTGTCTACATTAAGTTGCTCAAATTCTGCTGAAAGTTGTAATTGCGGAATTACGTTAGCTAAGCCAATTAAGCTTCCGCCCAAAATAGTAGATTTATAAATGTTTTTTTGATTATTAAATGTGGCATTAAGTCCTAAACCAAGTGCAAAAATGTTATCAAATTCATAAATACCACTTGGGGCAATGGTGCCGCTAAAAAAGCCATCGCCAAAATTTAGTCCAATACCACCACCAAAACGTACATGACTCCAAAAATCACTTCTAATGTCTTGTGCTTTTGTTCCTTGAAAGCAAAAAACAGAAAAAATTAGAATGAGACTATGTTTTTTATAAATTGAAAGAAAGTGATTCATAAGATTAAAAGATTATTAAAATTTAACAATAATTACAACATATGTATTAAATGCATATTATCTGCTATAAATATACTTAAACAAACATCTAATTTTCGTAAAAGTTGTATTTTTGAAAATATTTTGACTAAATCGTTATAGTAGAATAATACCAATGGATAAATTTTCCTTTTTAAACGCAGCACACACGGCTTATTTTGCCGATTTATACGATCAATATTTACAAAACCCAGATTCTGTTGAACCAAGTTGGAGAGCCTTTTTTCAAGGCTATGATTTTGGTAGTGAAAATTACGGATTAAGCGGAGAAATTATAGAAGGTGTTTCTGCTCAAATACCAGAGCATGTTCAAAAAGAATTTCATGTTGTTAGGCTTATTGATGGGTATAGAATGCGTGGGCATTTATTTACTAAAACCAATCCGGTAAGAGATAGAAGAACCTATTCGCCAACATTAGCAATTCAAAATTTCGATTTAACTGATAGTGATTTAGATACGGTTTTTAATGCAGGAGAAATTTTGGGTATTGGTGCACAAACTTTACGTGAAATTGTCAAGCATTTAGAAAGCATTTATTGCGATTCTGTTGGTGTTGAGTATATGTATTTGCGAAACCCAGAAGTTATAAAATGGTGGCAAGATCAACTTAATAAAAATGATAATCAACCCAATTTTTCAGCAGAAACTAAAAAATATATTCTTTCAAAATTAAACCATGCTGTAACATTTGAAAACTTTTTACAAACCAAATATGTAGGGCAAAAACGATTTTCTTTAGAAGGTGGAGAATCTTTAATACCAGCCATTAGCAACGTCCTTTTTTATGCTGTAGAAAAATATGGTGTTAAGGAAACTGTTTTAGGAATGGCACATCGAGGTCGGTTAAGTACTTTAATTAATATTTTTAGAAAACCAGTTCACGAGCTTTTCAGCGAGTTTGATGGGAAAGATTTTGAAGATGAAAATATTGATGGTGACGTAAAATATCATTTAGGATTAACACTTGATAAAACCTATCAAAACGGAAAAACAATCAAGATGAATTTGGTGCCAAATCCGTCGCATTTAGAAACCGTAGCGCCAGTTGCAGAAGGGATTACGCGTGCTAAAATTGATAGTGATTATGATGGTGATAACTCAAAAATATTACCTATAATAGTTCATGGAGATGCAGCCATTGCTGGTCAAGGCGTAGCATACGAAGTAGCACAAATGAGCCAATTAAATGGTTACAAAACAGGAGGAACCATTCATATTGTTGTGAATAATCAAATTGGGTTTACAACTAATTATTTAGATGCACGCTCAAGCACCTATTGTACTGATGTGGCAAAGGTAACTTTATCACCAGTTTTACACGTAAATTCTGATGATGCCGAGGCTGTTGTTCATGCCGTTGAAATGGCTTTGGAATATAGAATGCGCTACAAAAAAGATGTATATATCGATTTATTAGGGTATAGAAAATATGGTCATAATGAAGGTGATGAACCTCGATTTACACAACCAAAATTATATAAAGAAATAGCTAAACACGAGAATCCGTTTAAAATATATTCGGATAAATTGATAGCTGAAAATACTATAGATAAAGCATATTCTGATAAAATTGTTGAAGATTTTAAAGCGACTTTGGAAAGCCAATACGAAAAAGCTAAAAAAGTTAAATCATCAAAAGTTAGAGAATTTATGCAAGAACGTTGGACAGGTTTTGAGCGTCAAGGTATTGAAGCCATGCTAAAAACTGAAGACACAACCTATCCTAAAAATAAATTAGAAAGTATTTCAAAAGTAGTTTCTACTGTGCCAGAAGGTGTGAAATTTTTACGTAAAGCGGAACGAATTTTAGATGGTAGAGCTAAAATGGTTTTTGAAACTGATAATTTAGATTGGGGAATGGCAGAAACGTTAGCTTACGGAACTTTAATGGAAGAAGGTTTCAATGTTCGTATTTCTGGGCAAGATGTAGAGCGTGGAACTTTTAGTCATCGTCATGCCATTTTACGTGATGAAAAATCTGAAGAACGCATCAATTTATTAAATACAAATCCTAATAGTAAAGGTAAAATGGATATTTATAATTCCTTTTTATCAGAATATGGTGTGCTCGGTTTTGATTATGGTTATGCGATGGCAAGCCCAAATACATTAACAATTTGGGAGGCTCAATTTGGAGATTTTAGCAACGGTGCTCAAATTATTTTCGATCAATATTTATCGGCAGCCGAAGATAAATGGAAATCTCAAAATGGCATCGTAATATTGTTACCACATGGCTATGAAGGTCAAGGTTCTGAGCATTCATCTGCCAGAATAGAACGCTATTTACAGCTTTGTGGAGAGGATAATATGAATGTAGCAAATTGTACAACACCAGGAAACTTTTTTCATTTATTACGTCGTCAAATGAAACGTGGTTACAGAAAACCATTAATTGTATTTACACCAAAAAGTTTGTTGCGTCATCCAAAAGCAGTATCATCATTAAATGATTTAGCAACTGGTAAATTTCAAGAAGTTATAGATGATACCATTAATCCAAAAGGTGTTAAAAAATTAATTTTCTGCACAGGTAAGTTCTATTATGATTTACTTGCTGAAAGAGAAGTATTAAATAGAAATGATGTTGCTTTAGTAAGAATAGAACAATTATTCCCATTACATTTAGATAAGATTCAAGAGGTCATAAATCGCTATCCAAATGTTGAAACTTATGCTTGGGCTCAAGAAGAACCAAGAAATATGGGCGCATGGAGCCATATGGCACAACGAATGGATTTATTAAAATTAGAAGGCATAACAAGACCATATAGTTCGGTGCCAGCACCAGGATCTAGCACACGAGATAAAAGAAGACAACGACGCGTTATTGATGCTGTTTTTGAATAAATAAAGTTAAAAATTTAAGTTACCATTAAAATTATAAAAGAATGATTTTAGAAATGAAAGTGCCTTCTCCAGGCGAGTCTATTACAGAAGTAGAAATAGCAACATGGTTAGTTGAAGATGGCGATTATGTAGAGAAAGATCAGGCTATAGCCGAGGTTGATAGTGATAAAGCAACACTAGAACTTCCTGCCGAAGCGAGTGGAATAATTACGCTTAAAGCTGAAGAAGGTGATGCTGTAGAAGTTGGTGCAGTGGTATGTTTAATTGATACAAGTGCTGAAAAGCCAGCTGACAGTAAGCAGCCTTCAGTAAACAGTGATTCAGTAAAAAGTGATTCAGTAAAAAGTGAGGATTCAAAAAAAGAAAAGAGTCCGAGTTCATCTCCTTCGGAGGGGCTAGGGGAGGCTACATATGCCACAGGAACTGCAAGTCCAGCAGCAAAAAAGATTTTAGCAGAAAAAGGAATGGATTCTAATGCTATATCTGGTACAGGTAAAGATGGTAGAGTAACTAAAGATGATGCTGTAAATGCGGTGCCATCAATGGGAACTCCTACAGGCGGAAGTCGTGGAACTTCTAGAAGTAAAATGTCAATGTTACGCAGAAAAGTAGCAGAACGTTTAGTGGAAGCTAAAAATACAACAGCGATGTTAACCACGTTTAATGAGGTTGATATGTCGCCAATTTTTGCATTAAGAACTGAATACAAAGAAACCTTTAAAACCAAGCATGGTGTTGGTTTAGGGTTTATGAGTTTCTTCACTTTAGCAATAGTGAGAGCATTAAAAATGTATCCTGCTGTGAATTCTATGATTGATGGTAAAGAAATGATTTCTTATGATTTTTGTGATATTAGTATTGCTGTTTCAGGTCCAAAAGGACTTATGGTTCCGGTAATGCGAAATGTAGAAAATTTAAGTTTTAGAGGTGTAGAAGCTGAAGTAAAACGATTGGCTATTCGCGCTCGCGACGGCCAAATAACTGTTGATGAAATGACAGGTGGTACTTTTACCATTTCAAATGGTGGTGTTTTTGGAAGTATGCTTTCAACACCAATAATTAACCCGCCTCAAAGTGGAATTTTAGGGATGCATAATATTGTTGAGCGTCCTGTAGCTATTGATGGCAAGGTAGTAATTCGTCCAATTATGTATGTAGCATTATCATACGATCATAGAATTATTGATGGAAAAGAAAGTGTTGGTTTTTTAGTAGCTGTTAAAGAAGCTCTTGAAAATCCAGTTGAGTTATTAATGAATAGCAATATTAAAAAGGCTTTAGAGCTTTAACTAAATAAGTTATTTTAAAATAAGAAAAGGAGTTGCTAATTTTAGCCACTCCTTTTCTTTTTAACTAACAATAATTATAAAATATTAACGATAACATTTATTGAAATAATAACAATAACTAATATAGCTAAACCTATTACAACGTATTTTTCTAGCAAACTATTATTTTTTTCCATAGTAGGTGTTTTTAGTAGTTTGGGGTTTAATTGAAAACTCTGCGTTCGTGAGAGAAACACAGAGTTTTGAAAAATATAATCTCTCAAAGGATTAATAGCAGTGTAAAGGTAAGCTACATAAATGAGAAAAAAAATACGTACTTCTACGTATTTTTCATATTTATGATACTTTTTAAAATGCGAAAACTCTAAATCATTACAATTTAGAGTTTTCTTAATTCTCCCTAAGAACTAATTAATAGCACTGTAAATGTATAGCATATAAACGAAAAAAAAAATACGTACTTCTACGTATTTTTACAAGAAGTCTTTATTAAGGCCAGCCCAAAAAGCAAGAGATGTAGGTTTGTTTTCTAAACCAAGCTTAGAAACTATATTGCTTCGGTGTTTATCTACCGTTCTAACTGAAATGGTTAATTCGTCTGCTATATCTTGACTCGTTTTGTTTTCAGATATCAGCTTAACTATTTTTAACTCAGATTTTGTTAAAGACTCTAACTTAGAAGGTTTATCAGTTTTAGAATTCTGATTAAGGTATAATGCTATTTCTTCACTAAAATAAGGGATGTCATTTATAACATGCTCGATACAAGTTTCTATTTCTTCAACAGCAAATTCTTTTAAAATATAGCCGTAAACGCCGGCTTTTAAAGCTTGATCATAAGCTTCTTCTTCCTTATCAAAAGTGATAAGAATAATTTTAGTTGGTAAGTTGTTTTTTTTGCAGGCTTCAGCTATTTCAATACCCGTTTTATGTGGCATTCTTATATCTAGTATGGCAATTTGTGGTTTTAATTTAACGATGAGGTTATATGCACTATTACCATCAGTGGCGCTTCCAATAACATTAAATTTTTTGGACACAAGAAAGTCCGTTAAACCACGCAACATCAATGGGTGGTCATCAGCAATGACAATAGAGGTATTCATTAATCTTAGGGATTAAATGCTATTATTAATTAGTAATGAATTACAACTTTAAATATAGATATTTCTTTTCATAATCTATAACACCTTTGCCCTTTTTTAATATATCGGCACCAATAATACCATCAACTGGTTGTGAATTGTGATTAATTAAAGCGGTATTTACATGAGTTAGATTGAATAAAACTAAAACCACTTCATTATTTGCCCATTTACCAATTTTAACTTTATTTTTTTTTGACATTTTTGTTTCCATATCTATGGCGCCAGCGCCAGCAGCTTTAATTTCTGAGTCTTCAGCTTTGAGTTTAAAGGTTTCAATACCTTCAAAACCAACACAAGAACTTGATGCTCCAGTGTCTAAAATGAAAAGCCCTTTTCTACCGTTTATGGTTGCCTTTATTTCAAAATGATTGGTTTTTGTGAGGTGGAGTTTTATTTTGGTGTAATCTTTCGATGTTAGAAACTCTTGAAGTGATGTTGTCATGCTCTCTTTAATTTTATGAATAAAAATACAGCTATCAAAATAAATAATGCGGCAAGGCATATATAAATTAACAAGTTTTTAGAGTTAGGTTGTAAAATTTCTCCATAATAAACAAAAGCGCTCCAATAATAGGGTGATTTTTTAGCATTACTTATAGATTCGTTTTTAAGATAATCAACTTTAGATTCATTATTAGCAAAAAAGGCAGAATGATGTTTATTGAAATTTTTGTAGAATTTTTGCATGATTTGAGAGGTTGACAAATCATTTATTTGCCACAATGAAAACAATAAGTTTTGTGCCCCAGCATATTGAAATCCACGTGCTATACTCATAGCACCTTCGCCTTTGTAGAGCTTGCCAATACCAGTTTCGCAGGCGCTTAAAACGACAAGATTTGTATTTAAATCAAGGCTGTATAATTCGTTTAAAAATAGCGTGTCATCATAAAATGATAAATTTGAAGGGTTCACAAAATCGCCACTACTTGCATGTGTAGATAAGTGTAAAATACCATAATTTGAAGCTTTTTTATTAAAGTTAGCTTTTGTCGCTTCGGTGCGCATTAATATGTGCGATTTCATTTCACTTTCTATAGCTTTTGCTTCATTTATAGAATAAGTAAGTGCTTTTTTTGTGTTTTCAAAAACAGGAAAAACACCTAAAACGGTATTGTTTTCGGGTTTATTAACGTTGTTTAAGTATAAAAAAATACTACTGTTATAACCTATTTTTTGATTTGTAACTACAAATGGCATTTTAGAGAATGTACTTGTATTTGTTTCTTCATTTAACAAGGCCTCAAAGGGAATGAAGTTTAGTAAACCATCTGGAATAATCAATACATTTTTATAAGTTGAAAGTGAATCAAATTTTAATAATTTATAAATATCAAAGGCTTGTTTTGTGAAGTTTTGGATATCATTATTTATAGTTGATGGCGAATTAAAAAGGTTAATAAAATTGGAAATACGTTCTTTATTTTTTTCATCTTGAGGAATTCGATTTAAAACAATATCATCATCTGAAACTATAAATTGATAGATGTTATTTTTACCATAAAAATACTCGGTTAAAGTAGCATGGTCTTCTATTAATTTAGCTTTCAATGTTTCAAAATAAAAAATTGTATTATGGTCTGAATACTTTATAGAAATAGCTGTTTTAAAAGATTTTAGTTGCATACTAATAGCACTAAGTTGCTTACTTAAATCATTTATTTTTGTTGAATTTAAAACCTCTTTCACTAGTAAACTTGTAACCCGTTCTTGCTCTTTTAATAAGTTAAATTCTTTAATTAATAAGGAGTCATTTGGAATATGTTGTAAACGAATTTTTTTTAAAAAAATATCTTTTAAAACGGAAGATTTATTGTTTTCAGCATAATGTAGTGCTTTAATTAAAAGCGATTTGTTTTTAGTTTGGTTAAAAGCATCGTATAGGATTTCAATACATTTTTCACTTCTAACACGGTTATCGGATTCGTTTAGAATTTTGGTTTCTTGAGAAGTCCAATTATTTTTTAATAAATCGGCAACATAAAAACTGAGGTCTAAACTTTGTAAAGCTATTTCAGAATTTGTTTCAATCTCAGCATATAAATCAAAAACAGCAATGAATTTATTTTCGGCGTATAGCATGTTTTTTTCAGGAAATCTTTGATTGTTAAAATTTGGCAGCAACGTTTTAATAGCAAGATTTAAATTGTTTAAAGCTTTGTCTGGTTGTTTTGAAACATAATAAAGTTGTGCTTGTTCAATATATAATTGCGCTAAGTCTCTTGATGATGTTTTATTATTGAGTTGAAAACTTTTATAAACGCCAAAAGAAGCTAAGGCTTCTTGATAATTTCCATTTTGTAACTGAATTAAATAATTGTTTTTTTCTTTCTGAACGGTTGAAGATTTAATTGAGCTGTTTAAAAAAGCTGCTTTTTCAGATTGATTTAAAGCTACCAAACTTTCGGTTTTTATATTTTGTAAAAGTGCTTTTTGGGTTTTGGTTATGTTTTTTAGCTTAAAGGTATCATCTATTGTTTTTATAGCGATATCATATTTTCCAAGCGAATAATAAAGTTTGGCCAAATTAATATGGCCACTAATTTGGTGTTTGGTATTTTTACTTTTTTCTGCTATAAAAATGTATTGATTTATGGTAATTAAAGCATTTGTAAAATCGCCAGTTTTAGTATATAAAGTACCTAATGGTTTTAAGCAGTTTTCAATAATATCGAATTCTGAAATTTTAGAAAGCTCATTGTCGTTAAATCGTTTTAGTGCAGCTTCATAGGTTTTTATAGCTTCTTCAAGATTTGATTTTTGGAAAAAATAGTAGGCTTTATGGGTTTGTAAAAAAACTAATGCTAATTGCTCGTCTTTGGTTTTTACTTGTTCTTTAAAAGCGAGTTCTTGAGTATTTAAAATTTGAAGTGATATTTCATTTTGGTTAGAAATAAATGTTTCTGCGGTTACATAAATGGTTTCTTCTAGGTTTTGGGAAAACAAAAATGTACTTCGATATATTAAGAATAAAATGAAAAGTGCTTTTTTCACATAAAAAATATTTAAATGCTATTTATTGTTTTTTGACCTGCGAGGTTTCCAAAACCTTGTAGGTCTTTCTTTTTTGCAAACCTACAAGGTTCTTAAAACCTCGCAGGTCTTTCTTCTTTGCAAACCTACAAGGTTCTTAAAACCTCGCAGGTTTTTAGCTACAGAGCTTACCCCGAAGTCAAAACTTCCATATGGCATAAAATTGCCAATAATTAAAATCATTTTCAAAATTCATAATATAACGAGCGCCTAAACTTGGACCAATTCTTACAAAACCAGCAGTAACTTCAAATAATAAACCAGTGCGTAAATTAGTAAACGAATCTGTTTGATTATTACTTTCTTCTATGGTGTTAAAAATAGGTGCATCGGGCTCAATACCTTCAAATTGTTCAATTAAAATGGATTGATTTTGTTTTTCACTAAATGAAATTGTGTTTTGTAAACCAGCGCCAAGTCCAATATAATTATTCACATTATAGCGCATTAAAACAGGGATATCCCAATCTATATTTTCATAAGATGTACTAGTGGTTGTTCGCTGTCGAAACCGAAATCCTTGAGCACCATCTTGTATAAATTCTTCAGTTACAGTTGTATTCGCATCATAATTATGAAAATTATTCATTAATTCTACCTGCCAATACCAGCGATAAGATTTGTAAGGAGAAAGTGTTGCACCAATAAAGTAACTCTCAGAATTTTGTAAATCAGAAAATGAATTGTAACCCACTTTTACACCAATAGAAATTCCTGGTAAAAAACGTGTGGTTGAATAATTGGTAATTATAGGGTCGTTTTTGTCAAAAATAATGGCGGTTCTACTTTTTGTTTTTTTCTTATGAAAATCTTTAGCAAACTTAATGCTGTATTTTACAAACCCTTTTGTAGAATCGTATTCTTTAACATTTTTTTGTTCGCTACCTGGAAGATAAATATTTTTAAAAGTGAAAATAGCCTGTTTATCTGTAAAAGCAGTATCCAAACAACTATATAAAACTTCGCGTTTGGGGCAAATTTCACATTTTGGATACATATCTAAAACCTGTAGGGTAGACTTGTCTAACATTTCTGGAATATCAGTTTCTAACCGAATGGTATTTGCAGGTCCTTCACCATTATTTTGAAACTTAATTTTATATTTCAAGTTTTTAAAGCGTACAAATCGGTAATTCATAAATGTACCGTTTGATGACATTTTATTAGGATCGTGAGAGGTTACAATTTCCATTTCCATGTCTTTCACTTTATGGTTATCATAATTAGAATCAGGGACATAAATACCACGAACAGAAATAATTGCACTCGTATCTTTAACCATTTCTGGTGTGGTTTTTAAACTAAAAAACACATTGCGTTCCTCTTGAGGGTTCATATTATCAAACTCAAAAACACTCCAGTTTTTGTAATATGTTTTTGATTGCTCTAACGTTAAAGGCAAGTTGGTCTTTACAGTTGAATCTTGTAAAACTTGAGAATATGTAATAGTTTCATTGTTTGATGAAGCTAGATAAGTGTTGTTGTTATCTATTTCGCCAGTGAATGCAAATGCATCAGTTGATATCGTTTTTTCGTTATAATGCGTTCTGGCTTCTACCAATTCAAAATTATCAGCTTTATATTTATGTTCGTTATAAAATAGATAGAGTTTTCCGTTTGTAACATAATCTTTAATATTTTTATAACTTAAAACAGTGACGATCTCTTCATTTGGAATAGGTTCTCTGTTTCGCTTTAATGTAAAATCTTCATCCATTGTTGCTACATCATTATAAGCTTCGGTAATGGTGTTTATAGTTATTTTTTTTGGTCGCGTTGTGGGTGGTTTGCCAGTATCGTAATTATTGGTTGCCCACAGTTTTACTTCATATTCACCTTTAGACTTGTAAATATGTTTTGGATTTTTGTCTTTACTATAATGGCCATCTCCAAATTCCCAGAAATAAGTATAAAATGATTTTGGAGCCCCAGCAATTTGATTTAGAGTAGGTGTTTCAGGGGTGAAAATCACGTTATTACCGCTAGTAGTATTTATAATGTTCGCAGTTCTTGTAATGGTATCTAGCTCAATTAGTTTTTGAGAATAACTATAAGAACACACTAAATAGAAAGCTATAAGAAGTAACCATTTGTTCATAATACTGAGGTTTAATAGTTTTTAAATATACGAAAGAGAATGTTTAATTTTTTAAATAGGATATGATTACAATAAGGTTTGCCATTAATGTAATAACGATGCAAATTATAATTACTATTTTAAAAATAAGCTTCTTCATATTATTATATAAACAAAACAGGTTTTTTGTTACCCCAAAAACAAAAAAAGAAGCTGTCTGGGAAAGACAGCTTCTCATTAAAAGTAGGTCAAGGATTAATAGCTAACCAATTTTTAAGTAGGTCATTAAAATGAGTAGATTATTTATGGTAAACCATTTATTAGGGTTGCAAGTTGTGCTTCTGTAACTACAGCTGTTTCGGCATCTGTTATGGTTATAACTCCATTTTCAACAATAGTTGCAGCTTGTATAGCATATTTCCAGTTGTTGTTTTCTTCAGATACGAATATGACATGACATTCTAACCCAACAGGAATTTGTCCGTAATGTTCACTAAATAAACCTGTTGTTGCATCATAAGTATCTAAGTTTGCCAATCCAGATTCTTCACCATCATAAGATAAAAATACAGAGCTGTTTTCATTATCGTAGCCTTCTGGCACATCAACTAAAATTGTTGTTTTTGGTCTTGGATCGCTGTAAAAACGGTCGACGTTAGACCATCCGAAGTTATTTAAAAAGGCATAATATTGATTGCCTTCTGCAAACACACCACCGCCGTTAGCGCCATCACGCTTTTCTTCTTCCCAAGCAAGCTCGCCATCTTCATCAATAATACCATTCCATAAAATCATAGCGTTATCAATTCCTCCAGTTAAAGCAGAAGGGATTTCTAACTGTATGTTGCAAGTAGCTTCTAAAGCGACACCATTTTGAGTGGCTTCTATAAAGAATTCACCACCAGAAATTAACAAAGCTTTATCGCCGTTTGGCAAAATTCCCATAGTTGCTTTGTTTGTAACTAACATAGAGCCTTTGTCAAATAATTCAACAAATTCAACATCTACTTGTCCTGTTACAGCACTTCCGTTTAGCGTTAAACAAGATCCGTTAAGGTAAATATCAACACCTTTATCTGAGGTAAATGACACACTGCCATCTTCAGCGTTAAACTGAAAAGTTTGTGTTATACCTGCTAAAGCATCTTCTTGTAAATTGCTAAATTCTTCAGCAGTTGCACGAATAATAATATCGGCATCATCGTTGTTGTTTTTTGAACAGCTTGAAAATAGTACTGCTGTAAGGAATAAAGTTCCTAAAATAGTTTTTAAATTTTTCATGATTATTGGGTTTTAAAATTATTATTCAAGTTTATATAAACAGGGTCATTGTTTTGTTACCCTGTTTTGATAATTATTTTTTTATTGTTGAGGTTGACTGATGATTATTTTTGAAACAATAGCATCACCTGAGGCTACTAAATCAATCATTTTGTTGGCATAATATTCAGTTGACGAATATCCTTTTGCTTTTCCAGAAACGGTTTCAACTTCCCAGAAATAATTTCTTTTTGTGTTGTTATTCGCTTCACTTTTTAACACCAAGTAACTTGTAATTTTTTTATCCTTTACAAGTTCTCCGCCACTAGATAGTCTAATCATACGTTTTGCACTTTCCAAGCTTAAAGCCGTTCCAGAGTAATTGCCTTTGTTCGTTTTTACTTCCCAATCAAATACTTGGGCAATAGCATTTTTTGTGATGTCGAAAACTTCAATGGAAGTGTTAAGGGGCGTTTTTTAATTTGTATCATTTACATTTACAATTGATAATGCGAGGGTTGCGATAATTAAAATTGATTTTTTCATGATTTTAAATTTTATGGATTAATTAAATTTTGTTTAGCCTTTTTTGACTGTTACAACCTTATATAAAAACCATTTGAAAATTGTTACCCTTTTATTTTAAAGTTTTTTTAAATTAGCAGTAAATACAAGGGTTAATGAGTGAAAAAAAAATACACGAAGACCAGAAATATATAGACGGTTTGTTGAAAAACAACTCATTTATAATACAAGCTATATATGATAAGTTTGTGCCCAAAGTGGTTAATTACATTAAGCTAAATAGCGGTAGTAGTGATGAAGCTCAAGATGTAATACAGGACACTTTAATAACTATATACAACCAAGCCAGCGAAAAAAAATTGCAACTTACTTGCCCTTTTGATGCCTATTTTTTTTTACTGTGTAAACGCAAATGGTTAAATGAATTAAAAAAATCTTTAAATAAAAAGGTAACAATTAATGAGGAAGTTTTATCTAAAGATGACGAGGCTCAAGAACTGGCTTTTGAAACTTCTATATTTGGTGAAAAACAAGCCTTATTTACAGAAATGTTCAATAAACTAGGAACCGCTTGTAAAGATTTATTAACTGCTACTTTCAAAATAAAACCGATGGAAGACGTAGCAAAAAGTTTGGCTGTTACATACGCTTATGCTAGAAAAAAGAAATCTTTGTGCATTGGGAAACTAACAGAACTAGTTCGCGAGTCGCCTAAATTTAACCAACTTAATAATTAAGTGTTATGCAAGATGAAAATTACATACTGTTTGAATCCTACTTATCTAAAAATATGTCAAAAGATGAAATTGCAGCTTTTGAATTTAGGTTAGAAAGAGAACCAGATTTTGCCGAAGCTTTTAATGTTTATAAAGAGTTATCTTATTTTTTAGGGGATAAATTTAAAAATGAGAGTGCTTCTAATATATTTCAAAATAATTTAGAAAAAATATCGAATGCTCATTTTAATAAAGAAGAAGTTGTTTCAAAAAGTAAAAAACCGACTAAAACCTTTCCATTTTATAAATATGCTATTGCTGCTTGTGTAGTTGCTCTTTTCGGAGTTTTTACATTCAATCAGTTTTCAAACCCAACCTACAGCGATTTTAATGATTACAACGCAATAAGTTTTACCGTTAGAGGTGAAAATGATGAGTTGTTACAAACCGCAGAAAATGCTTTTAATAATAAAAACTTTTCTAAAGCGGAAGAAACTTTTAAAAGTTTAATTGAATTATATAAAAATAATGCCGAGTTAAAAATTTACCAAGCCATTAGCAATATAGAATTAAATAATTTTGAAAAAGCAGAATCATTATTAATTGAAATAAAAAAAGGAAATTCAGCGTATAAAAACAAAGCCATTTGGTATTTGGCTTTGAGTAAATTGAAACAGAAAAACAACAAAGCTTCTTTAGAAATTTTAAAAACCATCCCAAAAGACGCAGATCATTATAAACAAGCCCAAAAACTGATTAAGAAACTAGATTAATTCTTATGCTCCAGATTCTTCAGGCTTTAAAACCTGATGGGTCATTTCTACAATTGAAAATTCGTCAAATTCATGTCTTAGTAAAACACCTTCCCTTTTTTAAGGGAAGGTGGCTTTAATTCACTAAAAGAAATCAAAGTCGGAAGGGTTAAACTTTAAATACTTCGTTATTTTTACAAAATGATAATTACCGATACGCACACCCATTTATACAGTGAAGCTTTTGATGAAGATAGACACGAGATGATCAATCGTGCCATAGAAAACGGTGTTTCAAGATTTTTTATTCCAGCAATCGATTCTACTTACACAGAATCGATGCTTCAGCTAGAAAAAGATTATCCAGAAAACGTTTTTTTGATGATGGGTTTACACCCAACACATGTAAAAGACGATTATAAGAAGGAATTGAATCATGTTGAAGACATGCTTGCTAAGCGAAAGTTTTATGCAGTAGGCGAAATTGGTATCGATTTGTATTGGGATAAATCGACTTTAGAAATTCAGAAAGAGGCATTCAAACATCAAATTAAATTAGCTAAAAAATATAAACTACCAATTGTTATACATTGCAGAGATGCTTTTGATGAGATTTTTGAGGTTTTAGAAAGTGAAAAAAGAGATGATTTATTCGGAATTTTTCATTGTTTTACAGGAACTTTAGAACAAGCGCATCAAGCCATATCCTATAACATGAAATTAGGAATTGGAGGTGTAGCAACTTTTAAAAATGGAAAAATTGATCAGTTTCTTAACCAAATCCATTTAAAACATATTGTTTTAGAAACCGATTCGCCATATTTATCACCTGTACCTTATAGAGGTAAACGAAATGAAAGTTCATATATATTAAAGGTATTAGATAAATTGTCCTTTATATATGGTATACCTAAAGAAGAGATAGCAGATATGACTACTAAAAATTCTAAAAGCGTGTTTAAAATTTGAAATAATGAATAAAGCAAAGGCGAACATATTACTTATATACACAGGCGGTACTATTGGTATGATTAAAGATTTTAAAACGGGAACCCTTCGTGCATTCGATTTTAAAACACTTCTTGAAAAAATACCAGAACTGCAACTATTAGATTGTAATATTGATACCGTATCTTTTAAAGAGCCCATCGATTCTAGTAATATGCAACCTAAATATTGGTTAGAAATAGCAGAATTGATAGAAACTAATTATAAAAAATTTGACGGTTTTGTGGTATTACATGGCAGCGATACAATGAGCTATACCGCATCAGCCTTAAGTTTTATGTTAGAAAATTTAGCTAAACCAGTAGTATTTACAGGAGCGCAATTGCCAATTGGAGATTTAAGAACCGATGCTAAAGAAAATTTGATAACATCCATTCAAGTAGCATCATTAAAGCAAAAAAGCAAACCTTTAATAAAAGAAGTGTGTTTATATTTTGAATATAAATTATATAGAGCTAATAGAACCACTAAAATTAATGCAGAAAATTTTCAGGCGTTTGCATCATTTAATTATCCAGATTTAGCCGAATCTGGCGTCCATTTAAAAATTAATGAAGAATATTTATTCAAACCAGATTTAAAAAAAAGATTGAAGGTTCATAAAAAACTGGACGATAATATTGTGATTATAAAATTATTTCCGGGCATTTCAGAGGCTATAATTAAAGGAATTATGAATACCCCAAAGTTAAAAGCAGTAATTATTGAAACTTTTGGAGCTGGAAATTGTACAACTGAAAAATGGTTTATTAATTTATTAGAGAATGCCATCTTAAAAGGAATTCATATTATTAACATAACGCAATGTTCTGGAGGAAGTGTGATGATGGGGCACTATGAGACTAGTAATCAGTTAAAAAGGATTGGTGTAATATCAGGAAAAGATATTACAACAGAAGCTG
Organism: Flavobacteriaceae bacterium; assembly: GCA_049791475.1. Taxonomy (GTDB): domain Bacteria; phylum Bacteroidota; class Bacteroidia; order Flavobacteriales; family Flavobacteriaceae; genus CAXBID01. Next base: position 21,027 of record JBAQZZ010000126.1, read on the forward strand.
CCATTAGTAAATTGATGTTTATGTTGGGGCAAAAAATTTCGCATAATACATTTAAAAGTAAGTTTGAAACGGCTCTTAGAGGAGAAATGTCTTAAATTTAACTGATAAAATTTCAGGGTTTAAAGTTTTTTTTGTTATTTGAGCCTCTGTAATTTAAACGACATAAATAAAGAGAGGTGGCCGAGTGGTCGAAGGCGCACGCCTGGAAAGTGTGTATACCTCAAAAGGGTATCGAGGGTTCGAATCCCTTCCTCTCTGCTGTTTTTTTATTTTTAATTACTTTTTTTTTATATCTTTAACACTTTAACTAATAAAATTAAGATCGAGAACATGAAAAGATTATTTTCTATCCTAGCTATTGCAAGTACAATGGCATTCGGAACTGTTAATGCAACAACCATTGCAAACACAAGTACAGCGGTTACAACTGTAACAACTACTATTCAAGAAGCTGAAACTGCAGCTGCTGAAGAATCAGTTGGATTTCATCAAGAATTAAAAAAGCGTTTTATTGAGGGTGGCCCTGGCTTTATGGGTATTGTATTGTTATGTTTAATTTTAGGTTTAGCAATCGCTATCGAGAGAATTATCTTTTTAAATCTTTCAACTACGAATACAAAAAAATTAACTGATTCTGTAGAAGACGCTCTATCATCAGGTGGAGTAGAAGCAGCAAAAGAAGTTTGTAGAAATACAAAAGGACCTATTGCATCTATCTTTTATCAAGGTTTAGATAGAACCGATGAAGGTATTGAAGCTGCTGAAAAAGCTGTTGTAGCTTACGGTGGTGTGCAAATGGGGCAATTAGAGAAAAACGTATCTTGGATTTCATTATTTATCGCTCTTGCACCAATGCTTGGTTTCATGGGTACGGTAATCGGAATGATTCAAGCATTTGATAAAATTGAAGCTGCAGGAGATATGAACCCTTCATTAGTAGCAGGTGGTATTAAAGTAGCACTTTTAACTACAGTATTTGGTTTAGTGGTAGCAATTATACTTCAAATTTTTTACAATTATATTATTGCAAAAATTGATAGCATTGTTAACGATATGGAAGATGCTTCTATTACGTTAATGGATTTGCTAATTAGACAAAAGAAGTAATAATTAAAAATTGTAAACTATTATGAAAAAAATATTAACCATAGTATTAGGAATAGTTGGAGTACTTTCAATAGTATTTCTGGCTATGATAATATCGACAGGCGACGAGGCTATTAAATTAGGCGAAGCTAGCGGTACTGTAAACATGTTTATGTATGTAGCCTATTTAGTTTTGTTTTTAACTTTAATATTTGTTATTGTATTCAGTTTAATTAATATACTAACAAATTCGGATAACTTAAAAAGTGCCCTTAAAGGTCTTGGGGTGTTTGCTTTATTAGCAATCATTTCTTATTTCGGATTTGCAAGAGGAGTAGAAACACCACTAAAAGATGGAGAAATGTTATCAGCAGGAGGTTCAAAATTATTAGGCGCAGGCTTATACTTGTTCTATTTTCTTTTAGCTATTGCAGGAGGATCAATGCTATTTTTCGGAATTAAAAAAATGATAAAATAATATGGGAAAAAGAGCAGCACCAGAAGTTAATGCAGGCTCAATGGCCGACATAGCTTTCTTACTATTAATCTTCTTCTTGGTAACAACTACCATAGAAAAGGATTCTGGTATAACCCGTAAACTTCCTCCTATAGAGGAATCTGAAGAAGATGTTATCATCAAGCAAAAAAACATTTTTACAGTATTATTAAATAAAAATGATAATTTGTTAGTTGAAGATGAGAACATGGAAATTAAAAATTTAAGAGCAGCAGCTGTTGCGTTTTTAGATAATAATGGTGATGGCTCTTGCAATTATTGTAAAGGTAAAAAAGATCCATCTTCATCTGATAATCCAGATAAAGCTATTATATCTTTAGCCAATGATAGAGAAACATCTTATGCAGCCTATATATCGGTTCAAAATGAATTGGTTGCCGCTTATAATGTTCTAAGAAATAGAAGAGCACTAGAAATTGGGCCGTCAAAAGGATTTTCTGATATGGATTTTACAAAAATGGAATCCAATTACAGTGATGTGAGATGGAATGGTAATAAACAGAAGCTTAAAGCCGTTATAGATCAAATTAAGCTTGAAATACCTCAAAAATTATCAGAAGTTCAATAGAAAGGAGTAACGGTAATAAAATTAAATAAATAGAGATAGATTATGTCTAAATTTAAAAAGAAAAAAGATGGAGGTTTACCTCCAGTTAATACGGCATCATTACCGGATATTGTATTCATGTTATTATTCTTTTTTATGGTAGCAACCGTAATGAGAGAAGACACATTGAAGATTCAAAATGCTTTACCAGTAGCTAATCAAATTGAAAAGCTAGATAAAAAGAATCCAGTGAGTTACATTTATATGGGAAAACCAAGTGCTAATTATAAGCAATATGGTACGGAAGCAAGAATTCAATTAAATGATAAATTTGCCGAGGTTACAGATGTAGCCGCATTTATTGGTGCTGAAAGAGCAGCTTTAAGAGAAGAACTTATTCCTTTTTTAACAGTATCTTTAAAAGTAGATAAAGAAGCTAACATGGGAATTGTTGGCGATGTTAAACAAGAACTAAGAAAAGCTAATGCATTGAAAATTAATTACACTACTGGTAGTGGTGATGCATTAACCAATATGAAGTAAAAAAATCTTAATTTTAAAACATAAGGGTGTTCTTTATTAAGAATACCCTTTTTTATTTTAAATTAATAAATATTTAGCACAATTTTTGATATAGTTCATATAATATATGATGAACTCATTTAAACTTTTTGGATTGAAGCGAAAATTAGTCGTTTTGTGACCAGTTGAAGGCTTTTTTGAGTTGCATGGCATCGCTACGGAATGAAAAAAAGACAAAAAGTGGGTGCAAAAGGGTAGTTTTTTAGCCAATTAAAAAAGTTTAAATGAGTTCGATGAATAAAGTAATAGTTTTATTGTGCATTGCCTTTTTTATACAAGACCTAAAAGCACAAAATATAGTAGATAAAGAAGTTGATTCTTTATATAGAGAAGACCAATTTTATATTGGAGTCACTTATAATTTACTTAGAAAAACACCAGAAAATTTCTCTCAAACTGGCTTTTCATCAGGATTTCATTTAGGTTTTATTAGAGATATGCCTATTAATAAAGATAGAACTTTGGCTATTGGCTTAGGTTTTGGATACTCTATTAATTCTTTTAATCAAAATTTACTTATCAATAAAGATAATACAGGCGCTATAACTTATAATATTTTAGATGATAATACATATTCTAAAAATAAATTTTCAAGCCATTTAATAGAATTTCCTTTAGAGTTTAGATGGCGTAATTCTACTGCAACAGAATATAATTTCTGGCGTATTTATGCTGGTTTTAAAGTTAGCTACAGGTTTGCTCAACAAGCAAAATATATTGGAGATTTAGGAAATATTAAATTTACAAACATAGATTCATTTAATGAAATTCAATATGGTTTAACAGCAAGTGCAGGTCATAATACATGGAATGTTTATTTGTATTATGGATTAAACCCTGTTTTTTCAAATGATGCTAAACTAAATGGGAATGACTTAAATATTAAAATTGTAAAAATTGGTTTAATCTTTTATATTTTATAACCAATAAGGAACTAATATTAATTGAGGAATTAGCCCCACAAAAAAGCCCATAATTAATTCTTTATAAGTGTGTGCTTTCATATGCAACCTAGATGTGGCAATGGCACCTATTATAATAATCATTAATGATAATGTGCCATTAATATTGATGCTAAAGTGAATACTTAAAGCTATAAAAAACATAAAAACCCCAGCTATTGCAATCATATGAATGCTTGCTTTAAACTTAGCTAAAGCTAAAATTAAGCAAGTCATGGTTGAAATTAATATACCTATAAAAAAGTAATAGAGTTCTATTATTTGTGTGGGTGTTATAATACGTTGTAGTACAAGAATGATGACTAAACAGTTGAGCACTAAAGGTAAAATCCGTTCATTAGTGCTTTCCAAATTAATAGATTTTACTCTTCCTAGTGTTTTTAATAAAAAGAAAAGTAATATTGGTAAAACAATGGTAAGTATAAAAAGAGATACTAATTTTGCTGTTATAATATCAATAGGAATAAAACGCGGAGATTTTGAAAAGTAAAAAATAACCCCAAGAATTGGCATCAATAATGGATGAAAAATGTATGATATACTTTTTAGAAAACGATCCATTATATTTTTTTACGCAGTCTTGCTACAGGTATATCTAGTTGCTCTCTATATTTGGCAACTGTACGTCTTGCAATAGGATATCCTTTTTCTTTTAAAATCCGAGCTAATGCTTCATCTGTTAATGGCTTTTTCTTGCTTTCTTCTTCAATAACAGTTTCAAGAATTTTCTTTATTTCTCTGGTAGAAACATCCTCACCTTGATCATTTTTCATAGATTCAGAAAAGAACTCCTTTATCAATTTTGTACCGTAAGGCGTATCTACATATTTGCTGTTTGCAACTCTAGATACAGTTGAAACATCCATAGAAATTTCATCAGCAATATCTTTAAGAATCATAGGTTTTAAATTCCGCTCATCACCTGTTAAAAAGTACTCGCTTTGATAATGCATAATAGAACTCATAGTTACAAATAGAGTTTGTTGTCTCTGTTTTATAGCTTCAATAAACCATTTAGCAGCATCTAGTTTTTGTTTAATAAAAACAACTGCATCTTTTTGTGATTTCGATTTTTCTTTTGATTCTTTATACCCATTAAGCATATTGTTATACTCTCTTGATACATGAAGTTCTGGAGCGTTTCTCCCATTTAGAGTAAGTTCTAACTCGCCATCCACAATTTTAATCGCAAAATCTGGCACAACATGCTCAACTATTCTGTTATTTCCAGCATAAGAACCTCCTGGTTTTGGATTTAAATGTTCAATTTCAGAGATCGCACCTTTTAATTGAATTTCTGAGATATCAAATTTCTGGAGTAATTTTTTGTAGTGCTTTTTTGTAAACTGATCAAAAGCATTATCAATAATATTAATTGCTAATTCTGTATCGGCTGTTTTTTCTTTTCTGTGTAATTGAATACTTAAACACTCTTGCAAGTTTCTAGCACCAACACCAGATGGATCCAATTGATGAACTATTTTTAAAACTTTTTGAATATTCTCTTCAGTAGTGTAAATATTTTGAGTGAACGCTAAATCATCCATAATATCGCTTAATTCACGACGAATGTATCCGCTTTCATCAACACTACCAACTAAAAACTCAGCAATGTCCCTTTGCTCATCAGTTAGTCTGTAGGTGTTTAATTGGTTTATTAAATGTTGTGTAAATGAGGTGCCAGCAGCATAAGGCATGGTTTTTTCTTCATCATCGCTACTGTAGTTATTCGCTTGGGTACGGTAATCTGGAATTTCATCATCACTTAAATACTCGTCAACATTAATATCCTCGGCATCTATAGTGTCGTTGTCATTAAAATCATCAGTATTGTCTAAATCTGAGTCATAATCATTTTCAAGCTCTTCTTTACCACCTTCAAGCGCTGGGTTTTCTTCTAATTCTTGTTTTAAACGTTGTTCAAAAGCCTGTGTTGGCAGCTGTATCAATTTCATTAACTGAATTTGCTGTGGCGACAGTTTTTGTGATAATTTAAATTGTAAGTATTGCTTAAGCATGTTTGGGTTTCACGTTGTTACTCAAAGATAGAAAAAAAGAAAGTAGGCTATCAAACTTCTTATATTTTAAGTTTATTAAAATTCAGCATTTTGAGGCGTTCTTGGGAAAGGAATAACATCTCTAATATTACCCATACCAGTAGCGAACATAACTAGTCGCTCGAAACCTAACCCGAAACCAGAATGTACTGCTGTTCCAAATTTACGTAAATCTAAATACCACCAAAGTTCGTCTTCTGGAATATCTATAGCTGCCATTTTTTGTTTTAATACGTCTAACCGTTCTTCACGTTGCGCGCCGCCAACAATTTCTCCAATACCAGGAAATAATATATCCATAGCACGAACCGTCTTCCCATCTTCATTTAAACGCATGTAAAATGCTTTTATATTTGCTGGATAATCAAACAAAATAACCGGACATTTAAAGTGTTTTTCAACCAAAAAACGTTCGTGCTCACTTTGTAAATCGGTTCCCCACTCTTCAATTATATATTTGAATTTCTTCTTTTTGTTAGGTTTGCTGTTGCGTAAAATATCAATAGCTTCTGTGTAACTAACACGCATAAAGTTGTTTTCTGTAACAAAATTTAATTTTTCAATTAAAGTCATGTCGCTACGTTCGGCTTGTGGTTTTGTTTTTTCTTCGTTTTGTAAACGTTGGTCTAAAAATTCTAAATCTTCACGGTTATGTTCTAGAATATAAGTAATTACAGATTTCATAAAATCTTCTGCTAAATCCATATTACCGGCTAAATCCATAAAAGCCACTTCGGGTTCTATCATCCAAAATTCGGCTAAATGACGTGATGTATTCGAGTTTTCAGCTCTAAATGTTGGGCCAAAAGTGTAAACTTTACCTAAGGACATGGCGTATGTTTCGGCTTCCAATTGCCCAGAAACAGTCAAATTGGTTTCTTTTCCGAAGAAATCTTGAGTGTAATCTACTTTACCTTCATCATTTAAAGGTGGATTTTTAGCGTCTAAATTTGTAACCTTAAACATTTCGCCAGCGCCTTCAGCATCACTGCCTGTAATAATTGGCGTGTGCATATAATAAAATCCATTATCATTAAAATATTTATGAATAGCAAATGATAATGCTGAGCGTAAACGCATTACAGCACTAAAAGTACTTGTTCGCGTACGTAAATGAGCATGTTCTCTTAAAAACTCAAAAGAATGTTTTTTAGGCTGAATAGGATAAGTTTCTGGATCAGAATCACCTAAAATAGCTAAAGAAACTACTTGTATTTCAACTTTTTGCCCCTTTCCTTGGCTTTCAACTAAATTGCCTTTTATATGAATGGCTGCGCCTGTAGTTACTCGTTTTAAAAGTGCTTCATCAAAATTTTCAAAATCAACAACACACTGGATATTATTAATGGTAGAGCCATCATTTAAAGCAATAAATCGGTTTGCTCTAAAGGTTCTCACCCAACCTTTAATATCTACTTCTGGTAAAGTAATATCTTGTGATAATAATTCTGAAACGGTACGAGAGATCATGTAAACTAATTTTTAAAATGTAAATATAAAGGATTCAATCATTAAAATTGAAATAATAAAATTGAAAATTTGATAGAAATTTACTTTAATTTTAAATATAAAGTTTGAATGTGTAATTTGTTTTAAAAAATTGGGACTTTAACTTTCAATCTCAGAAGCTTCATCTTCATCTTCCTCAGGAATAATATTTATGGAAGGTTTTCTTAATACTTCTTTATTGGCAATACTGCGTTCTAGAGATAATAATAAAGAAGGCAACAACAATAAATTTGAAAGCATAGCGAAAAGTAAAGTCGCTGATACTAAAGCACCCAAGGCAACGGTACCTCCAAAACTAGAAATAGTAAACACTGAAAAACCAAAGAATAAAACGATAGATGTGTAAAACATGCTCACACCAGTTTCGCGGAGAGCACCATAAACCGAAATTTTAATTTTCCAATGGTTTGCTTGTAATTCTTGACGGTATTTTGCCAAAAAGTGAATGGTATCATCAACCGAAATACCAAAGGCAATACTAAACACCAAAATGGTTGAAGGTTTTATAGGCACGCCTAAATAGCCCATTAAACCTGCTGTTACTAGCAGTGGTAATAAGTTGGGAATTAACGATACTATAATCATTCGTCCAGATCTAAACATATATGCCATAAAAATGGATATTAAAAATATGGCAAGCGATAAAGAAATGACTAAATTTTTAACCAGATACTTTGTGCCTTTTTGAAATACGAGTGCTTTACCCGTCATAATGACGTCATAGTTATCTTTAGGAAAAACTTTATCAATTTTATCTTGAAGGTTTTCTTGAATACGTTCCATTTTATCGGTACCAACATCTTTCATAAATGTGGTGATACGGGCGTATTGCCCCGTACTATCTACAAAATTTTTAAGTAAATCGACATCAGAAGATGAGTTTTTAGCATAAGACAGAATAAAACTATTTTCCTGAGAAGTTGGTAATTGATAATATTTAGGATTACCGTTGTAGTAAGCTTGTTTGGAGTATTTAACTAAATCGACAACAGAAACAGGTTTAGATAATTCTGGAGTTTCAATAATTAAATCTTGTAGCTCGTCCATGCGTTTTAAGGTAGATAGTTTCATAACGCCTTTTTTGCGTTTTGTATCTACCATAATTTCTAAAGGCATAATGCCGTTAAATTCATTTTCAAAAAACCGAATATCGTTTACAAATTCTGATTCTTGAGGCATATCTTCAATTAAACTCCCAGAAATTTTTATTTGATAAATACCTATAATACTTGCAATTAGTAAGACTAATGATATGCAATAAATTGCGATGCGTTTTTGCTTTACCATACGCTCCATCCAATTTACAAAACCACCAATCCAACGCTTATTTAAGTGTTCTAAATGACGCTCTTTAGGGAAAGGTAAAAACGAATAAAGTATTGGGATAATAAGTAAACATAAAATAAAAATAGCCAAAATACTTAAAGAAGCAACAATACCAAACTCTTTTAATAAAGAGCTTTCTGTAAGTATAAAAGTAGCAAAGCCGGAAGCTGTGGTAACGTTAGTCATTAACGTAGCGTTACCAATTTTAGTGATAACACGCTGTAATGATTTTACTTTGTTACCATGAAGTTTAACTTCGCTCTGGTATTTATTAATTAAGAAAATACAATTTGGGATACCAATAACAATAATTAAAGGAGGTATTAGTGCGGTTAAAACACTTACTTCGTATTCTAAAATACCTATAATTCCTAAAGTCCAAGCTACGCCAATACAAACTACAATAAGTGAAATAAAAGTGGCTCTAAAAGATCTAAAAAAGAAAAAGAATATAAGAGAAGTTACCAATAAAGCTGCTATTACAAAAAGGTAAATTTCCCCTATTATATTTTGAGAATTTAAGGTTCTAATATAAGGCATTCCAGAAATTCTAACATCAGTATTATAAGTACTTTCAAACACTTTAATATTCGGAATTAAAACATCCATAATAAAGTCTTTTCTGACTGGTGTGTTAACAATATCTTTCCTTAAATAAATAGCACTTCTTATTGTTTTTGTTTCCTTGTTGAACAATATATTATCATAAAAAGGATATTGTTCAAATAGTTCATTTTGAAGCGTAACAATTTGTTTTACAGAAGTAATAGAATCTTTTATAAAAGGCTCAAGATTAAACTTTTCATTTTTATTATCTTTTATAAGTTTTTGAAGATCTTTAATAGAAACAACTGTTTCTACTTCAGAATATTTTTTAAAACTTTCTGAAAGTTTATTCCAAGCATTTAATTTTTCAACCGTAAAAAGTGAGCTGTCTCTTACACCAAAAACAATAAGGTTTCCTTCTTCTCCAAAGGTTTTTATAAAGTTATTGTACGTTATATTTACTTCATGGTCATCGGGAAGTAAATTTGCATCAGTATAAGAAAAACGCATTTTGTCCCATTGCTGACTAAAGAAAATAGTAACAGCCAAAATACCAACAAGAATAATAATTTTATTGCGTAAAATTAATCTTGCCGTAATATCCCAAAAGTTTTTTGTAAAAAGTTTAAACATGTACGTTATAAGAGATGCGCAAAGGTAGAAAAAAGGAATGTATTACCTTATAAAGTGACGTTAAATGTAAATTTAAAAGCTATATTATCTTCCATATTTGGTAAATAATAGGCACCATATCTGTACGTAAAGCTTAATCCAAAACCAAAAAATAATTTATTGATCTCAAAACCAGACTCGGTATATCCTTTTTTTAACGACCCAAAAGTAACGTTTTGATGCCTTTCGGGTTCTTTTATATCACCTATTGCATATCTGGTTATTAAAACAAGTTGAGGTTTGTAACGCTCAGAAACATTAAAAGGTTTTAAGTAATGTTTTAGTTGAAGTGTGGCGAATTTATCAGAAAAAAACTCATTGAAATACATAGTTTCAAAACTATTTAATCCAGCAACTGAGAAGCGTTGTAGTATCGTTTCTTTTCTAATATTATTTGGGTAGGCATGATATAAATGCGTTAATGGTGTATCACCATTTGCTATTCCAGAAACTAATATGATTTCAGATAATCCTTCACCTATATTCCCAATTTGATGGATGGTTCTAAAATCAAATTTTGAAAAACCAAAATCACTTTCAAAAACATCATTAAAACTTTTAGTGTATTGAAGTGTGAATTTTGGAAAACCATCTTTAGTTTCAGTAACACCTTTCTCCGAAGGTTCAAAAACACTAAAAGGACTCCATTGAAAAGCTATTTTTGCTGTACTTATTTTAAAAGTAGTTAATACATCATTATTTAAAACGTAGCCATAATTATAGGTAGGATTTATATTACTAACAGCCAATTCTGTTTCGGTTATTAATTTAGGATTTATTTGATGCTCTAATGCAATTGACTTAGTAATGTGTTTATGAAACAAATCGATATTTAATAATCGAGGTTCAAAAAACTGAAAAAAGCGTTTATCTGTTAAAAATTTGGTGCTTCCAGTTTCTTGTAAATCATCAGTATAAGCAAAATTCAACCAAGTATTTGTATGTTTAGAAATCCTAAAACCACCACCTATACTATATTTAAAACGATGGTCTCTAAAACCGTAAACGCCATAACTATTGATACGGTATTTCTCAGAGAATGCATCATTTGTAACACCTCCAATTCCAGTTCTAACACCTTCGTATTGGTTAAACTTTATTAAATATCTTAAATCAAAATTGAAATATTTAGTGGGTAGGTAACCATTTCCAATCTGCTTAGTAAATTCCTTTTTTTTAATGGAATCTTGTTTTGGAATGGTATCGTTTTCTAAAACAGGTTGACTATGCGATAATGCGTAACAAAAAATAAAGAATAGCAGTGAACAACGTTTCAACATTAGCGCAATAAATAGATTTATAAAAAAAGCGTCCCGATAGCTATCGGGATTGTCGCTTCATTTTATACAGTCATGATTTCTCTTTCCTTATTATCGAAAAGATCATCTACTTTTTTAACGTGGTTATCGGTCATTTGTTGCACATCTATTTCAGCATTAGCTTTTAAATCTTCTGATACATCATCATTTTTTTTGATATCGTTATTCGCATCTTTTCGAGCTGTTCTTATACTCACTTTGGCGTCTTCTGCTTCTGCTTTAGCTTGTTTTGCTAGATCGCGTCTGCGTTCTTCTGTTAAGGGTGGAACATTAATAATTATAGTATCACCATTGTTCATTGGGTTAAAACCAAGGTTGGCATAAGCAATACCACGCTCAATTTCTTGAAGCATGCTTTTTTCCCATGGCTGAACAGTAATAGTTCGGCCATCTGGTGTATTTACATTGGCTACTTGACTTAATGGTGTTTGAGATCCATAATAATCTACCATAACACTACCAAGCATTGCAGGACTTGCTTTTCCAGCTCTAATATTAATAAATTGCTTTTCTAGATGCCTAATGGCGTTTTCCATTGCTTCTTTTGTGCTGTCTAATATAAATTGTATGTCTTCGTTCATTGTTTAAACTTTTAGGTCAATTAATATTCAAAAATTACGCCAAATATTATACATTAACTTCTGTTCCTATTTTTTCTCCTGAAACTACTTTGAGTAAATTACCTTTTTTATTCATATCAAAAACGATAATTGGCAATTCGTTTTCTTGACTTAATGTAAATGCTGTTGTATCCATTACTTTTAATCCTTTACTTAAAACTTCATCAAAAGATATCGTATTGAATTTTATAGCTTTAGCATCCTTTTCAGGATCTGTGTTATAGATTCCATCAACACGAGTTCCTTTTAAAATTACATCAGCTTCAATTTCTATGGCACGTAAAACGGCTGCCGAATCGGTTGTAAAATAAGGATTTCCAGTACCACCACCAAAAATAACAACGCGTCCTTTTTCTAAATGGCGCATGGCTCTTCTTCTAATAAAAGGCTCTGCAACTTCATTTATTTTAATGGCAGTTTGTAACCTTGTAGGTATATTAGCGTCTTCAAGAGCACCTTGTAAGGCCAACCCATTAATAACAGTGGCTAACATCCCCATATAATCGCCTTGTACACGATCCATACCTTTACTAGCTCCTGCAACACCTCTAAAAATATTACCACCACCAATAACTATGGCAACTTCCACGCCCTTATCGGTTATGGTTTTTATGTCTTGAGCATATTCTGCCAATCGTTCTGGATCAATACCATATTGACGATTTCCCATTAAGGCTTCGCCCGATAGCTTGAGGAGTATTCTTTTATATTTCATGTGATTATATCTATTATTTTTTTATGGTCACATGCTGTTCGCTATTAACCATTTCGTTAAATGATAAAATTTTGAACATGCTCGTTTCATATGTTTCTATACTGAGGTTGTGCAAATATAAACAATATCTTAATTTGCTAAAGCTGATTTTATCAATAAAAAAACCACCATTCAAATTTGAATGGTGGTTTAGTATTTGTTTATTTTATTTGAAAACGAAAGTGGTTTTTAACCTACTGTAACACGTTTAAAACCTGTAATTTCAACGTCTCCATAAGATGCTACGTATTTTGCAACGCTCATTTTATCATCTTTAATGAAGTTTTGGTCTAATAAACATTTCTCTTGGTCAAGCGTTGTGTTATCAGAAATGAAACGCTCCATTTTACCTGGTAAAATTCTATCCCAAATCTGTTCTGGTTTGCCCTCTGCTTTTAATTCAGCTTTTGCAGCGTCTTCAGCTTTTGCTAATACGTCTGGCGTTAATTGTGCCATAGAAATGTATTGAGGTACGTTTTTAAGTGTTTTACCTAAACGCCCTAATTCAATATTATCTTTTTCAATAACAGCAATTCTTGCTTCAGTTTCTGATGCTACGAAAGCAGGATCAAAATCTTTATAAGATAATGTTGTTGCTCCCATAGATGCTACTTGCATAGCGATATCTTTAACTAAAGTTTCAGCATTGTCAACTTTTGAAGACAAACCTACTAAAGCAGCAATTT
>JBAQZZ010000127.1:0-3362 GCA_049791475.1 Flavobacteriaceae bacterium
GGTTGTTCCTGTTCCTTTTATTGAAGTTATATTGATGGCACCATTGATTTCATTGATTCTGGAATTCATGTTTTTTAAACCTATGCCTGATTTTGCTCTATTAACATCAAACCCGGAACCATCGTCAATTATGGATAGCCAAATGGCATTGTTTTTTAATTTAAAACCAATGTTTACTTGTGTGGCCGTAGCATGTTTATAGATATTGTGCAATGCTTCTTGAATGATTCTGTAAATATGGATTTTCTTTTTATTGGAAACCTCATCCCAGTTAATAGCATCATCATGCGTAAATGCATATTTTAGGCCGTAAGCCAAGGTTTGTGTTTCTACCAATGTTTTAATAATATCAACAAAACCAGCACCCGAAACAAAGTCTGTGTTCAGTTCGTGCGATACTTTTCTAATGTCATCTTCAATGGTTTTAATGTCCTTTATGTACTTGCTTCTAATGTTAACAGCTTCTTCGCCTGCAGCTATGTTAAAGGTGTCTAAATTTAATCTTATCCCAAATAACCGTCCTAAAACACCATCGTGCAGTTCTTGCGAAATCGTTTTTTTTTCTAAAATTCGTGCTTCTTCAATTTTCTCATTTTGGGAAAGCATTAAGTTGTAAATTTCTTCGTTGGTTTGTTGTTGTTGTTGTATAAATTTCAGTTCTTTATTTTTATTTCTTTGATAGATAACAAGATACAACAGAAAGGACGCTATAATCAGAACTACCGAAATTATTAAAAGCCACATACGCTCTTTGGCTATTTGTATATTTTCTTGCTCTATTTGATTGGTTTCAAAACGGATTCTTGCAAACTTATTTCTTATGGTACGTTCGTTTTTCTGCAAACTATCGTTAAGTTCAATGTAATCTTTTAAAAACTTAGCGGATGCATCGCCGGTTTCTACTTTAGAAAGTAATAGCAACGATTTTAATAAATCGTCGTTGTTATATTGTTCTGAAATATCTTTAGCTCTATAAGCATAATGCCTAGCTAAATCTTTTTGGTTTCTATTATTATAATACTCTGCAAGATGTTGATGGATTATAATTGAATTATAGCCTCCATAACTTATGCTGTCACTAATTTCCAAAGCCTTTAGAAACAAATCCGGCAATTCTTTAAAATCCTTGGAAAGGTATAGTGTGTACGCATAATTATCGAGCACTAATGCATAAAAATCTGAACGTTCGTTTATTAAATCATTATCACTTAAAATACCTTTGAAAATATTTAAGGCTAAATCATATTTCCCTGATCTCCTATAAGTTTTAGCCAGGTTATTTAAAGTATTGTCAATACTATTGCTAAAATCCCCTTTTAATTCTTTTTTATATTTAAGAGCTAGTTTGTAATATTTAACAGATTCATCAAACTGTTCCAATTCATCAAAGGCTATTCCGAGATTGTTAAATATAAACGATTTATACTTTTTAACATCATTGGACTCATCCAATTCTTCCAACAAGGAAATTGCTTCGATTGAAGTGACTTCACTTCCAGTATAATCTTTCTCATAAGTTTGGATAACGGCTATACCATAAAGAGTTACTGCTGTTTCGTATTTATACTTTAACTTTTTAAAAATCTTTTCAGCTTTTTGGTAATAATAATACGCACTATCACTTTTAAGGGAATACCGATATAATTCTCCTATTATGTAATGCTCTTTGGCCATAAAAACAGAATCTTTTGATTTTGTATTAAATAAAAGCTTTTTAACAGAATCTATTTTACTTAAATTCTCATCTATTTGGGCCAATGCTGTAAATGAAAAAACCAAAAAAATATATAAACTTATAGATTTCAATGCAAATGGTGTATTGACTATTGTTCCAAATGTATTTATAATTTTTCAATTATACATAACAAAAAAAATCCTTTACGTCTGTAAAGGATTTTCACTATTGTTTTTTGTACTATTACTTAGTCTTGTACATTTCCTCCTGTATAAAGAGTTTCTTGATTGTTTGGTGATACTAATACATCATCCTCATTTAAGTCTTGTTTTGTGCACGAAGTTAATGATGCAAATAAAAGTGCTAAGATTAAGGTAACTTTTAGGGTTTTCATAAATATTTGATTTTAAGGTTAAATTATTTTTTTTCTAAATTTTAAACAAAACAGTAACTAAGACTTAAAAAAATCTTGGTTAGAGGGAAAAAATGGATAATTAACTTAAAATCGAATGCATATAAAAACGCACAGATTTTATCTACATACTATATTGTTTTGAGGGAATATGACCTTGAGGCCAAAATGGATTATTTTTCTTAATTAGCTGAGGGGATGGTATTGTGCCCATTAAGAGAGTGCTAATATAAGTGAAAAGAAATCAATAATTGTAAAATAATCGATAAAATGTGCTTTTTTTTCGATTAAAAGTTAATTTATAATAACTTATTCGTTTAATGGAAAGTAATTTCCTATAAAGTAGATTTGTTTTTTACCAAACTGGTCTTAACAATTTTGGTCTTGACGTCTTCCTCCAAAGCCTTATTTTGCAACCTATTGATAAGCATTTGTGCTGCATAAGCACCTATCTCTTTAGCATGTTGCCTGATAGTGGTTAGTTTAGGAATGGTGTGATAAGAATCGGATTTGCTGGCAAAACCAATTACCGATATGTCTTTAGGCACATGAAGCCCCAACTTTATGGCCGTGTTAATAGCAATAATGGCAGAAGAACTATCCGCAGCCACCACGCCATCAATAGTTGGGTTTTTCTTAAAAAAAGCCATTATTTTTTTTTGTTGGTCGTCTTTCTTCTTGATTTTTAAAATCAGTGGCTGATGGTGTGCGCTCTCCAATACGGCTTTATTGTAACCTCTTTCCCTTAATTTGCCAACGCTCAAGCCGTCAATACTACTTATAAAGGCCATGTTTTTTCGTTTTTCCAGTTGCAAACTTTTAGTAGCGTTATAGGTAGCATCAAAATCATCTACAATTACCTTATCGCACAGAACATCATGCGCCACCCTATCGAACATGACGATGGGCAACCCTTGGCCAATGGTTTTTTTAAAGTGTTCTATCTCGTTTTTCAATTGGGTTTCTTCTGCTACCGATAAAATAAAACCATCAACACTTCCATTGGCCAACAACCTTAAGCTTTCCTTTTCTTGCTCTAAAGTCTCGTTTGATATGCAAGTAATAATTTTATAACCATATTTTACAGCTTCCCTTTCTATGCCAAAAAGCACTTTTGCCAAAAAATGGTTCAATATATCCGGAATAATAACCCCAATGGTTTTCGTTTTATTCTGCTTTAAACTTAAAGCAACTTTATTGGGTTTGTAATTATATAATTCGGCCAGTTCTTTAACACGTTTAACAGTTTCTTCCCCAATTTCCTCACTGTTGTTC
>JBAQZZ010000128.1:0-2075 GCA_049791475.1 Flavobacteriaceae bacterium
AATATTGTGAGTATTACAGCATCAAATAATATTTTAGGAATTGGTAAAGATGGATCTCGATCTACTAGTGTTCTAGGGTTTGAATATAAAGGACGCGGTGTAGAAACACATATGCTGGTTGTTGATACGGATTATGTTGAAACCTTAGATTTAAATCTTGTTGAGGGTAGATCTTTTAGAAAAAACTTAGCTAGTGATAGCTTATCTGTTATCATTAATGAGTCCATGGCAAAGCAATTAAATGAACAAGAATTACTGAACTCTAAAATAAATATTGACGATAAGTTATTTTCTATTGTAGGTATTGTTAAGGATTTTAATTTTCAAGAGCTCAATAGAAATATTGCACCTATGTCACTTTTTGCATTGCCCAATTGGAATTTACGAAACGTATATGTAAAAGTAGCACCTCAAAATTTAGAGGCTTCCTTCATTAGTGTAAAAGAAGCTTGGGCTACAGTAGAGCCAAATGCAGAATTTCAAGGTTCATTCTTAAATGAAAATATAGAAAGAACTTTGCGTAGCGAACGTAATATGATAACCATGATAGGTAGCGGATCTATTTTGGCTATAACTCTAAGTTGTATAGGTCTATTTGCAATGTCATTACTAATTGTTGCTCAGCGCCGTAAGGAAATAGGAGTTCGTAAAATTGTGGGCGCAAGTGTTTCAGCCATAACGTTACTTTTGACTAAGGATTTTTTGAAATTGGTTGCCATTGCCTTTCTCGTAGCAACACCAATCTCTTGGTGGGCAATGAGTAAATGGTTGCAAAACTATGCATACCGAGTTGATCTCAATGTTTTGCTATTTCTTATGGCTGGTGGAATTGCATTGTTAATTGCAGTAGTTACAATAGCAGTTAAGACAATTAGTGCGGCTACTGCTAACCCTGTTGAATCATTACGAACTGAATAAATCATCAATCAAAAAAAATCAAATCATAATGATTAAAAATCATATAAAAATATCGCTTCGAAATTTGTGGAAAAACAAATTACTATCTACACTTAACCTCTTAGGTCTAAGTATTGGAATAGGTAGTGTATTGACCTTAATTTTTTCAGTATATGCTTATTATAACGCAGATTCAAATATTGAAGATCAAGAAAATATTTACTACTTAAAAACCACCACTACTGGAGGAGATACCTATTGGGAAACACCATATCCGCTACTTGAAGAAATTATTAAATCATCACCTGAAGTTATTGCTGCAACTCATTTGCAAGGTTGGAGTCAGCCATGGTTAGAATATGACGAATCTGAGTTTCAGGAACAAACCAATTATGTAGAACCAGAATTTTTTCAAGTGTTTTCATTACCCTTAAAGTATGGCAATCCAGAAACGGCTTTGGAGAAAAAATATTCGATTGTACTGACTAGTATCGTTAGCCAAAAAATATTTGGAGAGAAGAATCCTGTGGGAGAATCTTTAAAGGTAAATGACAGTCTTAGCTTAAATATAACTGGTGTTCTAGCACCTATAAGTCCGTATTCTGCATTTCGTTTAGGTGTTGTAATGTCTACTGATTTGTTAGAGGACAATCCTGATTTTGCAAATCGTGCAGGTTGGGAAGATAGTTTCACTGTTAATTATTTAAGGCTAATGCCTGATACAAATATTGCACAGTTTGAAAGTCGTATCGAAGACTTAGTTAAAACAAACTATGCAGATCCAAGTACAGTTGCTTCTATTAAACTAATGCCTTTTGCAGGTATGAGAACCGATTCTATACCAGTTGTAGATACTATTATTAGTGGTTCCATTGCAGCATCAGTATTTGTATTACTCATTGTACTTATTAATCTGCTTAATTTAAATGCATCTACGATGTATCGACGTACTAAGGATATAGCGGTACGTAAAATATTAGGAGGAGGTAAAAATCATATAATTGTTCAGTTTTGCGTTGAGAATGGCATCTTAGTTTTTACATCTATTGTAATTTCTGCATTATTATTTTTAGGCTTTTTACTGCCAAAATTAAATGATATTTATGGTGCAGATTTTGGTGAGATATCCTTTAGTTTAGCAAATGATTACCCAGTTGTCATTTTTGCAGTAGCATTAG
>JBAQZZ010000129.1:0-6557 GCA_049791475.1 Flavobacteriaceae bacterium
ACCTTAAAGTTTAAAATTATAAGATATTGATGGCACTATTCCGAAAATGGATAGTCTCGTTGCCTCATTTTGTCCAGTGGTTTCATTTTGCCCGAAAGTTATAGATGCAGCATTTCTTCGGTTGTAAGCATTATATAAACCAAAAACCCAATAGCTTTGCCAACCTTTAATTTTATTAGGTTTTGGTGTGTAAGTAGCCGAAAAATCTAAACGGTGATATGCTGGAAGTCTATCAGAATTCCTGTCACTGTAATTCGGAATAATTAAGCCATTAAATTGATATTGTCCGTTTGGGAACGTTGCAGGTTGCCCAGTCTGGAAAAGAAAATTAGCATTAAATTTCCATTTTGTATTTAAATCATAACTAGCGGTAATTGAAATATCGTGTGTTTTATCAAAAGGCGTTCTATACCAATTACCGTTATTAATGCCTATTTCTTGCGGAGTTCTACCTTTAGTTTGTTGCTCAGATTTTGATAAAGTATAGGCAAACCAACCTTTAAATCGACCTTCGTTTTTTCTGAAAAGTAATTCTGCGCCGTAAGCTTTGGCTTTTCCATTTAAAATAACCTGCTCAATAGCATTATTAGCAATTAAATCGGCACCATCTATATAATCTATTCGGTTTTTTACTGTTTTATAGAAACTTTCAACTTCTAAAGAATAGGTATTATTATTGAAGTTTTTAAAGTAACCAACGGCATATTGATCTAATAATTGTGGTTTAATATACTTACCACTTGGCGTCCAAACATCGAGTGGTGTTGGTGAATTCGTATTGGATAATAAATGTAAATATTGGCTCATTCTGTTGTAACTCGCCTTAACAGAACTTTCTGAATTAAGCTGATAAGCCAAAGAAGTTCGAGGTTCTAAATTCGCAAATTTTGCTATAACATCGCTGCGTTTAAAACTTTGAGTATCTATAGGATTTGCTTTTTCATAAATTTGAAAATCCTCATTAAATACAACCGCTTGGTCATTTTCATAAACATTAAGTTCATCTTGACCTAAACGATGGAATGTACTAAAACGTAAGCCATAAGAAACATGTAGTCTATCTGAAATCTCATGTTCGGCATCTAAATAAATAGCATTTTCAAAGGCATATTTATCGGTAAGTTTAAACGGATTAATTCCTGAGGTTTCTACTGTTGGTTTAATATCACCAGGATTAAATTTGTAATAAATACTATTAAAACCATATTGAAGTTTAAATTTATTATTTAAATAATGTTTTAAATCGTATTTTAAATTGAAATTCTGAATACCTGAAACCCAATCAAATTCTACAAAGCTTAGTTTTAAATCGTAATCATAGTCTGAATATATTAAAGATAGATTTGAAAATAATTTATCAGAAAACAAATGATTCCATCTAAAATTTAAAACGGAATTGCCATAGGTGTTTTCAAAAGTTTCATCAATTCGAAATACATCACGACCAAAATAGCCAGATAAATAAATATTATTTCTATCATTTAGCTTGTAACTAAGTTTGGTATTTAAATCATAAAAATAGGCAACATTATTATTGTCGAACAATGGTAAAAATAAATGTGCATAGCTTGAGCGACCTCCAAGAAGAAAAGAGCCTTGATTTTTTTTAAGCGGTCCTTCAACCAATAATCTACTGGATACAATACCAACGCCACCGTTTGCATGAAATTCTTTACTATTTCCTTCTTTTTGATAAATATCTAAAACCGATGACACCCGACCACCATAACGCGCAGGAATGCCGCCTTTATAGAGTTTTAAATCTTTTATAGCATCTGGATTAAAAACAGAAAAGAAACCAAATAAATGCGATGAATTATAAATAATTGCTTCATCTAAAAGTATTAAATTTTGGTCTGCAGCACCACCTCTTACGTTAAAACCAGAAGCCCCTTCACCAGCCGTAGTAACACCAGGAAGTAAAGTAATGGCTTTAATAATATCAGCTTCACCAAGAACAACGGGAATTTCTTTAATGGTAGCGGAAGTTAATTTGTTAACACTCATTTGAGGTGTCTTAATATTGAGCTTTTCAATATTTTCAGTGATAACAATTTCATCTAAATTTTCTAAGGCATCAAATAAGGCGTAATTTTTAGTAATATTTTCTTTTAGTTCTAAAGTTTCTATTATAGAGGTGTAGCCCAAATAACTAATGATGACTTTGTAGTCGCCTTCGGGAAGCGTTATGGAGTAAAAACCATATTCATTTGTTGTCGTTCCTGCTTGTATTTCCGGAAATAATATATTTACACCAATTAGTGTTTCATTACTTTTTTCTTCTAAAACAGTTCCACTTAGCGTATATTTTTCTTGGGCATGCGTGTAAAAAATATTGAATAATAGCGTGATCAGAAACCACGAAAGAATTTTATTCATGTAATAGCTTTTTTTTATAAAAGTATAAAAAAAGCCCCTAAATAGGAGCTTTTAAAATATACTTTATTATTTCTTTAACCTATTATGCTGTTAAATGTTTTACTTGGTCGCATAGCTTGGTTAATAAGTGCTTCATTAGGTTCGTAATAACCACCAATATCAACTGGTTTTCCTTGAATGCTATTCAGTTCGTTAAGGATAGCCTTTTCATTATCTGATAATTGTTTTGCAATTGGTGTGAATTCAGCTTTCAAATCAGCATCTTTAGTTTGTTTTGCAAGTTCTTGTGCCCAATACATAGCTAAATAAAAATGACTACCTCTATTGTCTAATTCACCAGCATTTCTTGAAGGGCCTTTTTTGTTTTCTAGTAAGGTTTCTGTGGCATCATCCAAAGTTTCAGCTAAAATTTTAGCTTTTGGGTTGTTATTTGCTTCACTTAAATGTTCTAGAGAAACTGCTAAAGCCAGAAATTCTCCCAAAGAATCCCAACGCAAATGGTTTTCTTCAACAAACTGCTGAACGTGTTTAGGTGCAGAACCACCAGCGCCTGTTTCAAACAAACCACCGCCATTCATTAATGGAACAATAGATAACATTTTTGCGCTTGTTCCCACTTCTAGAATGGGGAATAAATCTGTTAAATAATCACGTAATACATTTCCAGAAACAGAAATGGTGTCTTGTCCTTTTATAATTCTTTCACAGGTAAAAAAAGTAGCATCGATAGGCGATAAGATTCTTAAATCTAATCCAGAAGTATCATGATCTTTTAAATATGTATTTACTTTTTTTATGATTTCAGCATCGTGTGCTCTGTTTTTATCTAACCAAAATACAGCAGGAGTTTCTGATGCTCTGGCACGTGTAACTGCTAGTTTAACCCAATCTTGGATGGGCGCATCTTTAGTTTGACACATTCTCCAAATATCGCCCACTTCAACATCATGTTGCAATAATGTTTTACCTGAAGCGTCAGTCACTTTTACAGTTCCGTTTGATGGAATTTCAAAAGTTTTATCGTGAGAACCATATTCTTCCGCTTTTTGAGCCATAAGACCAACATTAGGAACAGTTCCCATAGTCGTAGGATCGAAAGCACCATGTTTTTTACAGAAATCTATAGTAGCAGAATAAATACCAGCATAACTACTATCTGGAATCACTGCTTTGGTATCTTGAAGTTTACCTTCGGCATTATACATTTGTCCGGAAGTACGAATCATTGCGGGCATTGAAGCATCAATAATAACATCACTTGGCACGTGTAAATTGGTAATACCTTTATCAGAATTTACCATTGCTAAATCGGCTCCATGATCTAAAGCATATCTAATTTCATTTCTTATTTCGTCGCGTTTATCTTCAGGTAAATCGTGTAATTTTTCAAGTAAGTTGCCAAATCCATTATTTACATCGACTCCAATTTTTTTGAATGTTACGCCATGTTTTTTAAATAACCCCTTGAAGAAAACACGTACTGCATGACCAAAAATAATTGGGTCACTTACTTTCATCATGGTTGCTTTCATGTGTAATGAAAACAATACACTTTTATCTAGAGCATCTTCTATTTGCTCTTCTAAAAAATCAATTAATGCCTTTTTAGACATTATAGTAGCATCAATAATTTCACCTTTAAGTATAGGAAAACTTTCTTTTAAAATAGTTTCCTTGCCAGTACTATCAATATGTTTTATAGTTATGCTGGTTGCGTCTTTTAAAGTAAGAGATTTTTCATTATGAGCAAAATCACCTTCGCTCATGGTTGCTACGTGTGTTTTAGAGTTGCTTGACCAAGCACCCATAGAATGCGGATTCTTTTTTGCGTAATTCTTAACTGCTTTAGGAGCACGTCTATCACTGTTACCTTCTCTTAATATAGGGTTTACAGCACTTCCTTTTATTTTGTCGTATCGTGATTTAATATTTTTTTCAGTTTCATTTTTTGGATCTTCAGGATAACTAGGAATACCAAAACCTTGAGATTGTAATTCTTTTATAGCATCTTTTAATTGTGGAACCGATGCACTAATATTTGGAAGTTTTACAATATTGGCTTCTGGGCTTTTAGCCAGTTCACCAAGAATTGCCAAATCGTCTGATACGCATTGATTTTCTTTTAAAAAATCAGGAAAAATCGACAAAATTCTGGCTGCTAATGAGATATCCTTCGTTTCAACTTCAATACCAGAAGATTTTACAAAAGATTTTACAATTGGTAAAAAAGAACGTGTTGCTAAAGCAGGAGCTTCATCGGTTTTTGTGTAAATAATTTTAGACATTCGTGTCGCTTTTTTTATAATTATCAAGATAAAAAATGAGGTATAATAAAAGTAAGGTCTCATTTTTTGCGTTGCGAATATACAAAAAAGGACACTTAAAATTGTTGAATTATTAAATGAAAGGAGTTTGATAAGTAGATTTGAAAGAAATTCAGAAATGCGCAAACCCGATATGAAATTTATAAAAAACCAGCCATTAAATCATAAAATAACAAAAGCCATATCACTGCTAGAACTTAATCTGCTTTGATATGGCTTTCTTTGAAATAACATAACTTGTATCTATTTAGTATGTCTACTAAAATCTGTTTAAGTTTTCATCAAACATTTTCGATTCGAGTGCTATTATTTCAAGTAAAACATTCTTGTAATTTTCAAAATGTATTGACATATTACTAAAATGTTTCAGTTAATTGTTTTTTTTGATGCTATTAAACTTACGCTTCACTTTCGTGTTAAGTTTGCTTATCGCATTGCTTTCATTACAACATTCACTTTCGCTTGTGCTGCTTTTTAAGCTTTCAACCTTTCTAGTTTCTTTTCTGGTTTTGCTTATCCAATTTATGTTTCCTTGCGGTAATACAATTTCTTGTTTACCCTCAAGTGCGCATATCTTGTTTTACTAAAATCATTAAAGTCTTTTTAAGATATCATGGTTTTCAACTTACACACGCATACACGTGGTGTCTCAAACCTCAAAAAACAATTATAATAAAGAACGTTACTTTATTTAGATTTAATGTGAATTCGTGTTGCCACGAAACCAACCGAGGTTGTCATTATTTCTTCTGCTAAGATAAAATCTAAATCAAAAAAAACAAACTTTTTAAGGAATTAGATATCAACGAGTTATGAACCGAGGTTATTAACTTTTGTTAATAAAAAAAGCCTTAAGAAAATCTTAAGGCTTTTAAAATATGCTTTCGCAATACTATTATATTAACGTCTACGCTCAGTAATTCTGGCTTTTTTACCAGTAAGACCTCTAAAGTAGAATATACGTGCTCTACGAACTTTACCACGTTTGTTAACTTCTATTTTCTGTAATGCAGGTAAATTTAACGGGAATATACGCTCTACACCTACGGTACCAGACATCTTTCTAATGGTGAAAGTTTCTGAAGATCCAGTTCCTCTTCTTTGAATAACTACACCTCTAAAAAACTGAGTACGAACTTTTTCGCCTTCTCTAATTTCATAGAAAACTGTTATTGTATCTCCAGCTGCAAATTCTGGTAATTCTTTTTTTGTTACAAATTCGTTTTGAACAAATTTTACTAAAGATTCCATATCTTTAAATTTAATTATTATTGATTCAGAACAACATTCACGATTTTCGCCAGAGGTTAACCCGAAATTGGCTGCAAAAGTAACTATTAATTAATAATCTGCAACGTTTTATTTATATTTTTTTGGTGTTTCTTTTTGCTTGAATATTTAAGTATTATTTTAGGTTTATAAAAAGCAAAAAGTCAGGCTATCCGCTATATCTTTTGCCCAAAAGCAAAAGGATGCCGCTTCTATCCTTAACAAGAAATCAGATTACAGTCTCAGCTGCAGTATGCAGTTATTAGCACATATTTTCAACTGTAACCATTTTATTTATCGTTTTTTTATTAGTTATATACGCATGTTACTTGCTGTACTTTTTATTAGAATCTAAAATTAATTTTTTTGATTAACTCATAAAAGTCGTTTCCATCAAACTCTTTCCATTTTTTAAAAAACAACAATTCAGAATTTTGTTTTAGTAGAATTTCAGAGTTATTTAACTGATGTTACGCACAAAAGTATTAAATTTCGTTTATGAATGTTAATAACCTTTTAGATTTATATACGGACTATTTGTTGGTGACACCAACCTACAGTACTGCAACAGGTCTGTCGTTAGTG
>JBAQZZ010000130.1:0-12872 GCA_049791475.1 Flavobacteriaceae bacterium
TTAATACGCAAAATAAATGAATTAATATCTTGTAGTGTTTCTAAAGTGGGCAACCAATATGAAAGCTTATTTCTAAGAATATCACTCTTTATTATTCCTAAGTTTCCTGAATTTATTAATTCTAAAAGAAATCCGTTTTGAGGAAAATATTGAAGCGTATTCGGAACTAGTTCGAGTGAACTATCTAAATCAAAGTTGTTAGAGAACTTTTTTCCTGTATGTTGAAGAATCGATAGGGTGACTTTTTTACAATTTTCTAGATTCGTAATATTTTCTTTAATTTCAAAAAAATTAATTTCAAAATCTAATTTTAAATTACGAAGCGTTTTCTGTTCTAGTTTAGCTATTTTTAAATTATCATTATAGTTATTCAATTGTAAAGCAATTAAAATTCCAATAACGACAAGAACAATTTCTCCAATAGCATATTTTAGATACTTTCCAGTTTTACCTTGGGAAAGTAAATTTTGCCTAATTTTTCTAAAGAATTTTATCATAGGTTAATAGTTGGTGATAATGAAGTAGAAGTGTTTATCTGTGAAATAAAAGGGTGTATGATTCACGATTATTTCAGGATAATAGAAATTTAATCCAACTTAACCCGCTCATCTCTATTAACCAATTCCCAAGCGGTATGAAAAATTAAACGCGCACGGGTTTCTAAAAATTCATAATTAATTTTATCTGGTGTATCACTTGGTCTGTGATAATCAGCGTGTGTGCCATTAAAATAAAAAATTACTGGCACATCATTTTTTGCAAAGTTGTAATGGTCAGATCGGTAATAAAAACGGTTTGGGTCGTTTTTATCATTATAGGTGTAATCAAATTCCATATTAAAAAACTCTTTATTTACAGCTTCAGATACTTTATGTAATTCTTTACTTAGTTTATCGCTTCCTATTAAATATAGGTAATTCTCTTTTCCTTCATGTTTGGGGTCAACACGTCCAATCATATCTATGTTCAAATTCGCAATAGTGTTTTCTAAAGGGAAAATAGGGTCTTCATCTGCGTAATATTGCGATCCATAAAGTCCAATCTCCTCACCTGTAACATGCAAAAATAGAATAGAACGTTTGGGACCGTTACCCTCTTTTACTGCCTTTTGAAAGGCTTCAGCAATTTCTAAAACAGCCACTGTACCAGATCCATCATCATCAGCACCATTGTTAATTTCACCATTTTTTGAAATTCCGATATGATCTAAATGCGCAGATATAACAAGAATTTCATCTGGTTTTTCTGAGCCTTTTATATATGCTACCACATTTTCAGAATCGTTAAAATCACTACCTAAAAATGAAGCAGGGACTTCTTGAAAATAATCATCTTTCGAAATGGGTGAAGGTATGCCGTAAGCTATATAGTTGTCTTTGATAAAGTTAACAGCCTTTTTTTGTCCAGGTTCACCAGTTTTTCGTCCTTCAAATTCATCTGATGCATAAGTAAAAAGCATTTCTTTTAGTTCGGAAGCGTTTATAGTTTTTGCATAATCTGTGACGGAAACTGTACTTTTTGAAACTTTTTTATTTTGAGATGAGCTGCACGCAACCATTAAAATAGATGCGCATAAAAGAAAACTGATTTTTTTCATGTGTTAAATTTTAAGAAGTACGATATTACAAAAAGCAATAGGAATAATAAAAAAAATTGATGCTATTTTAAGAATTCGTTATTTTCATCAATAACCAATCTGTTTTTTTGATTAGCTATTTGCCAAGTAGTTGCAAAAATAAGTTGGGTTCTTTTCTCTAATAATTCATAGTTAATTTTATCTGGCGTATCACTTGACATGTGATAATCGCTGTGCTCTCCATTAAAATAAAAAATTACTGGAATACCATTTTTTGCAAAATTATAATGATCTGATCGTGTGTAATACCTGTTTTTTTCACCTTCAATATTGTATTTATAATTTAAATCGATATCAAAAAATGTGTTATTAACTTTTTCAGAAATGTAATGTAGTTCCTTGCTTAACCTATCAGAGCCTATTAAATACAAATAATTTATATTATTTTTATGATCGTTATCCACTCTTCCAATCATATCTATATTAAGATTTGCTATTGTATTTTCTAAAGGAAAAACAGGGTTTTGAACATAATATTCAGATCCTCTTTTGCCAATTTCTTCTGCTGTTAGATGTAAAAACAGAATACTTCTCTTGGGGCCGTAACCCTGCTTTTTAGCTAATGTAAAAGCTTGAGCAATTTCCATTAAAGCCACTGTGCCAGAACCATCATCATCGGCACCATAGTTTATATGTCCGTCATCAGAAATTCCAAGATGATCTAAATGTGCTGATAAAATTATAAGTTCATCTGGTTTCTCTGTTCCTTCTATATAAGCTAACACGTTTTCAGATGATTTAATGCCATTATAAAAGAAGCTTTCAGGTATGTTTTGATAGTAATTATCACTTCCAAAAGCAGATTCTATCCCTTCGCTTATGTAATAATTTTTTAAAAATTCAGCAGCTTTTTTTTGACCTTTTTCTCCTGTTTTTCGTCCTTCAAATTCATCTGAAGCATAAATATATAAGTGTTTTTTTAAATCTTTAGAAGTAATAGTATTGGTATATTTAACAACTAATACGCTGTCTACAAGTTCTATACTGTCTTTAAGGTTTTGAATTTTTGTAGTGTATTTTGGTGTAGCACAAGTGCCAACAAATGTGAATATTGAGAGTATCCAAAGCGTTTTCATAGTAAATTTTACTGGTTATTTGAGGGTAACTTAAATAATCATGTTTAAAAACAAAAACATATATTTTATAGTTAAATTTAAAAAATTCTAGACGAATATACAATAATAGAAGAAATTACTTACTATTAAAAGTGTATTTATTATAATTCTAAATTATTTATTTTCATATTAATTTTTGATAATTTGATTTATAATCATTATTGTCTGGTAAAAGAATCAAGACCGCTACGCTTCTAGAATATAGTTCCGATAGCTATCAGAAAAGACTTGATTTTAACTAACAGATAATCAATTAATAACAGATTTGTCATTTCAGAAAGCCTTTGTTTTTTTATTGTTTGTAAAAGCAAGGGGCACATTTTAATAAAATCCTTTAACCCATACCTCATCTATTGTTTAGGCCGTTTTAAAAATTTTAATCGGACACTATTGATTTATAATGTTTTAACTAACTGATATTTGTCATAGTTTTTACTTATTTCTCAATATATATTTACTGATGAATCTATTATTTTCTGATAAAAATGAAAACAATACTACTTCCCACAGATTTTTCAAAAAACTCAATAAATGCAATTCATTATGCTATAAAATTATTAGCACATGTTAAATGTGATTTCTACCTTTTAAATGTGCAAAAAGCATCTTCATTTATATCGGATGATATGATGACGGTTACTTCTTCTGCTACTATTTATAATACATTAATTGATGCGGCAAAAAAATCGATTAGCAATATTGTTTCGCAAATAGAAAAGCGCTCTAAAAATGAAAATCATGCATTTCACTCTATAGTCGATTATGATAATTTTATAGATGCCATAAACCAAATATCTAAAAAGCATCATGTTGATTTGATTATAATGGGCACTAAGGGTGCTTCAGGTTTAGAAAAAGTAATTTTTGGAAGTAATACTGTGCATGTGATGCAACGGTGCCAAATACCTGTTTTAGCAATTCCAAAGGGATGTACTTTTAAAGGATTAAGCAAAATTGCATTTACTGCAAACAATTTGTTGGGATTAGATATAAAAACATTAGTGCCTTTAAGGGATTTAGTTTCTTTTTATAAATCTAATTTGAGTGTACTTCACATTGCTGATAAAAATCATTTAATACAAAGTCAAGAAACTATTTTCGATTTTTTTAAAATTTATTTTATAAAAGTTAATCATGATTTTATTGACACTAATATTAAAGAGGTTTATAATGTGGTGCATAAATATATAGTTGATAATGGTATTCAAATGTTATCAATTATGGATGAACAACATTCTTTTTTAGAACGATTATTTACAAAACATCCAATTGAAACCTTTGCTTTTGCTATTGATATTCCGTTTCTAGTGATGAAAAAGCAAAAATAAATTTAAGGTACAAATAATACTTAGTTTTTATTTTCAAGGTGTAACATTCTTCATTTTATTGCGTCATATAAGTGTTCAATCAAAACTTAATCATCATGAGACAAGACAATCAATTAATCGTTATTACCCATTTAAGTCAGTTAATTTCGCTAATTACTGGTTTTGGCAGCCTGTTGTTACCACTAGTGTTATGGCTTACGCAAAAGGAAAAAGTATATAAGATGGATGCACACGGAAAAAACATTTTAAACTTTCAACTAAGTTTATTGCTGTATTTTATAATATGCATTCCGTTAATATTACTGTTTGGCTTAGGTTTATTAGGCTTTATTGTTTTAGGAATTATATCAATAGTTTTTCCAATAATTAATGCAATTAAAGCTAGTAATGGTGAAACTCCAACCTATCCGCTTTCTATAAATTTTATTAATTAATATTTTTTTAAAAAGTCGGGTTAGCCATGTTTACCCAAAAAAAAATCTGTAATTTATATTACAGATTTTTATTTATTAAAATAAATTTTATTTCGATTTCTTCTGCTTATTTATTTCGTCCTGCAATTGGCGTCTCACTTTTTGTTCACGTTCTAAAGCCGTTTTACGGTGCTCATCAAATTCTTCTTCAATTTCTGCAAGCGCATGTTTTGCCCCTTTAGTTATAGAATTACTGTTTTTAAATTTAAAAATAAAGAAGAGTAACAAAGCAAATAACCCAGCAATAATAGACCACATAAGCACATTATAGCCAGTTTTACTCATTTGCATGCCAAATAATGCCATACTGTTTTTTTCTGAGTTTGTAGTTTCTAAAGTAGTTTGTGTGTTTGAAAGATTCGTTTTTAAATCGGTAATTTCCTTTGCTTGAGTTTTTACTACTGCTTGTGTAGCCGCTAAATCTTTATGAACAGTTTTTAACGAATCTATGGCGTGCGCTCGTAAAGTTAGAAGCATATTTCGTTTTACGGCTTCATACATTTGCCCATTTGTACCTCGAAAATCTCCTGATTTTTTTAGAACATATTCAAATTGACTGTCAATAGTCCCGCTTTGTAAAGAAAGATTATCATCATCCGTTTGAGCGAAAGAAATTGATGAAAATGTAAATAGAAATGCTGTAAAACTGAGGAATTTGAAAAATTTCATTTAAGATTAATTTAAAAATGGTTGTGTTTGGTTTTACGAAGTTAAAAAATAATGTTTATTAACATAATTTATTTGATAAAAAGCCACATAAAATGAGGTTTATTTATATACGACTCATATTTTAATTTGGATGACTTAATATTAATAGTAGGTATAACGTCTAACTTTAGCAATATATTTTGCAAGTCTAATAACTTGATGGCTATAACCGTACTCGTTATCATACCAAATATATAAGACAATATTTTTTCCGTCTTTACGCACAATGGTTGCTTTGCTATCATAAATTGAAGGCGCAGAACTTCCAACTATATCACTTGAAACAAGCTCATCACTTAGTTCATACTTTATTTGCTCTACTAAATCACCCTCTAAAGCATATTTTTTTAAAATCGTATTTACGCCGTTTATTGACGTTTTATTTTTTAATTCCAAATTTAAAATAGCCAAAGAACCATTAGGAACAGGAACGCGAATAGCATTAGATGTTAATTTACCTTCTAAACTAGGTAATGCTTTGGCAACAGCGGAACCAGCGCCAGTTTCAGTAATAACCATATTTAATCCAGCAGCACGCCCACGACGGTATTTATTATGAAAATTATCGACTAAATTTTGGTCGTTGGTATAAGCATGAATAGTTTCTAAATGACCGTTTTTAATCCCAAATGAATCTTCAATAGCTTTTAAAACAGGAGTAATGGCATTTGTTGTACAAGATGCCGCTGAGAAAATATCAACGGTATCTGGATTGTTTTCATGATGGTTAACACCATACACAATATTAGGTATTTCTTTTCCTGGGGCAGTTAATAAAACTTTATCAACACCTTTAGATTTTAGGTGTCTGCTTAAAGCTTCTTTATCTCTAAAAGCACCCGTATTATCTATTAGTAAAGCGTTATTTATATGGAATTTGGTATAGTCAATATCTTCTGGAGCGTTTGCAGAAATAACATTTACAGTAGTGCCATTTATAATTAAAGCGTTATTTTTTTCATCAATAGAAACGGTTCCTGAGAAATCGCCATGTACCGAATCGTTTCTCAATAACGACGCTCTTTTTTCAAGAATTTTAGCGTCAATATGTCCACGAGTAACAATAGCTCTTAAACGTAACTGACTTCCTTTTCCTGTGCGTGCCATAAGTTCGCGCGCTACTAGTCTTCCAATTCTTCCAAAACCATAAAGAATCACATCTTTAGGTTTTATATCTACAGATTTATGAGCATCTTTTAATTTTGAAACTACAAAGGCCGTTACATTATTATGGTGGTTGTCTTCTAAATGATATTCGTAAGTTAATTTTCCAATGTCGAGTTTTGCTGGCGGAATGTCTAATTTTTTTATAGCTTGAGCAATTTCAACAGAATCGAAAATTGAAATTGGTTTTTGTACAAATTTACCGGCATATTCATGTAAGTTCAAAATCTGGCTAACATTACAATCTATGAGTTGATTTCTGAAAATAATCAGCTCTATAGATTTATCGTACCAGAGGTCGTTTACAATTTTAATAAATTCTACGGTAGCTCTTCTTCGGTCAGCCTGAAAAGCTAATTCTTTTTCATAAGTTTTATTAAAACTCATAGTTTAATAGTTTAGTTTATGGTTTAAATTTTGGCAAAAATACCATATTTCAAACGTTTTCGTAGCGTGTTTTGGTAAAAAAATAAACCCTTCAAAATTTTAAAATTCAGAAGGGTTTAAAAGTTTATTTTAAGGGGTGTATCTATTTAAAGATTACCTCTTTTTTCTCTTGTCTTTTATTTATATACTCTAGTTTTTTAATATTTTCCATAATATCATCACCGTACTTATCTTTAATTTTGGAAATAGCTTCTATATTTTCAATTTTTATATCGTTAATACCAGTAATTATATAACCTGGCGAGATTCCTAAATTAGAATACAACCATTTATTTTCTGTGTTTTTTACCATAACACCGTAATCAATATTGTATTCTTTTTTAAATGA
This sequence comes from Flavobacteriaceae bacterium, assembly GCA_049791475.1. Taxonomy (GTDB): domain Bacteria; phylum Bacteroidota; class Bacteroidia; order Flavobacteriales; family Flavobacteriaceae; genus CAXBID01. Next base: position 7,200 of record JBAQZZ010000130.1, read on the forward strand.
ATCTGGTAAATCTTGGAGTTCCATTTTCATAAAATTAACCGAAAAAACTTCTGTTTTTGAAAGCGTTACTGAAAATGTTTTTAATTCATCACCTCTTAATAATTCTACATTAACAATATCATTTGGACGCTTCGTTTTTATGTAACCACTTAAACCTTCAAACTTTGAAATCTCGATATTGTCTAGTTTTTTAATAACATCACCTTCTTTAATTCCTGCTTTTTCAGCTCCTGAATTTTTGATCACTTCACCAACGTAAACACCTTCAGTATAATTTATTCCAATGTCTTTGGCTGCATCACTGCTAAAAGTACCACCTTTAATACCCAAAACGCCATTTTGAACATTACCATACTCCATGATATCTTCAATTACTTTTCTAGCAATATTACTTGGCACTGCAAAAGAATAACCAACATAAGACCCTGTTTGTGAGGTAATAGCGGTATTTATACCAATTAATTCTCCATTTGTATTTACCAATGCGCCACCAGAATTCCCAGGGTTTACGGCAGCATCAGTTTGAATAAATGATTGCGCACTGGTGCCGGTTAAATCTCTAGATTTAGCACTAATTATGCCAGCGGTAACAGTTGAAGTTAAATTAAAAGGATTACCAACCGCTAACACCCATTCACCAATTTTTGCATTGTCTGAATCGCCAAACGTAACATAAGGTAAATCTTTTTCAGATTTAATTTTTAATAATGCGATATCTGTTTTTGGGTCTGTACCAATAACTTCAGCTTTATAAGTTTGATTGTCATTTAAAGTAACCGATAACTCTTGCGCATTATTAATAACATGATTATTTGTAATGATATAACCATCAGAATTTATGATGACACCAGAACCCGTTCCCATTTGCGATTTGGGCTGACTTCTTCCAAAAAATAAATCTTCAAATGATGTTGGACCAGAACTCATTGATACATTTTTTACATGCACAACAGCGTTCACCGTGTTTTCTGCAGCAGTTGTAAAATCTGGATTTTCTATGGAATTTAATAAATTGTGCACATTACTTGTGGGCAAAAAGGCTGGGTTATCATTATTATTTGTGATAACCACTTTATTTTCGTGTTCTAAAAATAATTTATAAGCACCAAGGGTTAAAACGCCACCTAATGCCGAAACCAATACTAATGTTAAAATCTTCTTCATAATTTTCAGTTTAAGTTTTATTAACGATTAAAATTAAAAATTTATTGGATGATAAAATCAACTTTAACGACTATTTAACAATCCGAAAAACAGTTTAATATTCATATATTTGTGCTTTATTATGAAGCATACTTTTTATAAATATCAAGGAACTGGGAACGATTTTGTGATGATTGATAATCGTCAACAAACATTCAACAAAAACGATACCAAACACATCGCTCTTTTATGTGACAGACGTTTTGGCATAGGTGCAGACGGACTTATTTTACTTGAAAATCATGATACTTTAGATTTTAAAATGGTGTACTACAATGCCGATGGAAACGAAAGTTCTATGTGTGGTAATGGCGGACGCTGTTTGGTTGCTTTTGCAAAACAGCTGGGTGTAATTAGTAATAAAGCCACTTTTGAAGCTATTGATGGTTTACACCACGCAACTATTGAAAATGATACTGTAAAACTGCAAATGCAAGATGTTGTGAAGGTTGAAAAGCATAAAAACCATGTGTTTTTAAATACAGGATCTCCTCATCATGTGCAATTTGAAGATGATATTGATGACTTTGACATCAAGATGAAAGGTGCTAAAATTAGATATGGCTCACCATATAACGAAGCTGGTAGTAATGTGAATTTTGTTAAAAAAATATCAGACTCAAGTTTTAGGGTAAGAACTTATGAGCGAGGCGTTGAAGATGAAACGTTGTCATGTGGCACAGGTGTTACAGCAGTTGCATTAGCGATGCATTATATAGGTGAAACAGAAAAAAATCATATTACTTTAAAGGTTGAAGGCGGAAATTTAGAAGTCTGTTTTGATGTTGAAAATGGAACTTATAAAAATGTATGGCTTATTGGGCCTGCAAAGTTTGTTTATAAAGGAACCTTATGATAACTCTAAAAGGCAAACATATTTACTTACGGGCTTTAGAACCTGAAGATTTAGAGTTTATTCATACCGTAGAGAACGATGAAACCATCTGGGAAATTAGCAATACACAAACACCATATTCTAAATTTTTGATAAAACAATATTTAGAAAATGCTCATAAAGATATTTTTGAAGTAAAACAATTACGATTAGTCATTTCTAATAATAAGGACGCATCATTAGGACTCATTGATATTTTCGATTTCGATTTTAAAAACAGAAGGGCAGGTATTGGTATTTTGATAAAACAACCTCATGATAGAGAGAAAGGCTACGGAAAGGAAGCTCTAGAATTATTAATAAATTATAGCTTTACACATTTAGGGTTACATCAATTATATTGTAATATTTTTGAAGAAAATGAAGCCAGTATAAAGTTATTTAGCAACCAAGGTTTCAAAAAAATAGGATTAAAAAAAGATTGGAATTACGTAAATGGGTCTTATAAAAACGAATATTTATTTCAGCTAATAAATGATTAAATGTATATAAAAAAAATACTCTTAGCTATACTTGTAATTGGGCTTATTGTGGCAGCATTTTTCGCGAATTTTGTTTACAAAGCCATGTTAAAACCAAATACGGCTTTTAATAATGACGAGGCTTATATTTATATTCCAACAAATGCGAGTTATGATGACGTTCTAAATCAATTACAGCCTTTGTTGGATGATATAGATTCTTTTGATGATTTGGCGGAACAAAAAAAATACGACACTAATATAAAGGCTGGAAAATATGCTATTAGAAAAGGGATGACTAATAATGATATTATTAATTCCATTCGAAGTAAAAATTTACCTATTAAAGTGTCTTTCAATAATCAAAGTTCTCTAGAAAAATTAGCTGGAAGAATTTCTAGAGATATTGAAGCCGACAGTCTTTCAATATTAAACGCGGTGAATGATAACGCTTTTTTATCTAAAAACGGTTTTAATGAAGCAACCGCTTTAGGGATGTATCTGCCAAACAGTTACGAGTTTTTTTGGAATACATCTGCTGAAAATTTTAGAGATAGAATGCTGAAGGAATATAATCGATTTTGGAATGAAGACAGAATAAAAAAGGCTGAAGCCATTGGGTTGTCTCCAAATCAAGTTATAGCTTTGGCATCCATAGTTTATGAAGAGTCTAAAGAAGCAACCGAACAACCCAGAATTGCTGGTGTTTATATGAACAGAATAAAAATTGGCATGCCGCTTCAAGCAGATCCAACGCTAAAGTTTGCCGCATATAAACTACCAGAATATGAAAACACCATTATAAAACGTGTTTTAAATATTCATAAAGAGATAGAATCTCCATATAACACCTATAAAAATAGAGGTTTGCCACCAGGTCTCATTGCGATGCCAGATATTTCGGCTATTGATGCGGTTTTAAATTATGAAAATCATAAATACCTATATTTTGCAGCTGATGCAAAACGTTTTGGATTTCATAAGTTTGCTAAAACCCTAGCGCAACATAATGTAAATGCCAGAGAATACCAAAGATATTTGTCATCACAAGGTATTAATAGGTAGTGAATGGTTTGATATTGAAATACGCGCTGCTTTGTGTTTTAATGTCTTCGTTATCTTATTCGCAATCCAAACTAAATTCTTTTTTAACACCAAGTGATACTTTAAATAAGCCAAGACGAAATGCCGTAATTATTTCTGAAGCATCGGTTGGAGCGCTTACTTTAATTGGTTTAAATCAACTTTGGTATACCGATTTTGAGCGTTCTAGTTTTCAATTTGTTAATGATAATGATGAATGGTTGCAAATGGATAAAATGGGACATGTGTTTTCAGCTTATCAAATGGGACGTTTTGGGGCAGATTTACTAAAGTGGAGTGGCGTAAGTAAAAAGAATCAACTTATTTATGGTGCAACCCTAGGATTTGGTTTTTTAACAGCTGTAGAAGTATTAGATGGCTATTCCAAAGAATGGGGCTTTTCATGGGGCGATATGTTGGCGAATGCATCAGGTACAGGTTTATATATTGGACAAGAATTATTATGGAATGAGCAGCGAATTGCCCTAAAGTTCAGTTTTCATCAAACTAAATATGCTAATTTAAATCCAGAAAAGTTAGGAGAAACAACTCTAGAACAGGTTCTTAAGGATTATAACGGACAAACTTATTGGCTTAGTTTTAATATACATTCTTTTTTCAAAGACAGCAAAATTCCGAAATGGCTAAACCTAGCAATAGGTTATGGTGGCGAAGGTATGCTGTATGGTTCAGAAGATATTGACAATCAACTGTTAACAAGTAATTCACGCTACCGCCAATACTATTTAAGTTTTGATGTAAATTTGAGTAATATTAAAACAAACTCGATGTTTTTAAAGACGATTTTCAGTGTTTTTAATATGATAAAAATACCTTTTCCAACCTTAGAATTCAATAAAAAAGGCGCTGTATTTCATCTATTCTACTACTAAAAAAAGTAGTTAAACGAGTAATTTTGATAGTATTAAAAAATTGTATAATTTTGCACGCTCAAATTTTCAAGTGTTGTTCATTAAAAAATAACGCAGAAGAAATTTAAAATATATGATAAAAAGTATTGCAAGTTACTTAACCCTCACACTTACAATATGCATTTTAATGTATATATCGTTTTCATCAAACGAAACGGTAGATTTAAGTAAATATTCAACTAAAGGATTAGAGTTGAATTACACTGTGAGTCAAGAGCAAGGCATTCAAGATGATGTTTTAGCTTCTAATGATTTAAATGAATCATTTTCTCCTTACTTAGGAAAAACATTCGTAGGTTTTAAAGAAGCTTTGGCTTTTAAAGAATCTCGTGGCGATTATTCCTCTGTGAATACATTTGGGTATTTAGGAAAATATCAATTTGGTTCTGAAACTTTAAAAATGATTGGAATATACAATCCAGCACAATTTTTAAAGAATCCAGCACTTCAAGAGAAAGCTTTTATTGCAAACGCTTCTCGAAACAAATGGATTTTGCGAAGAGATATTAAAAACTTCGTTGGAAAAAGAATTAACGGTATGCTTATAACCGAATCTGGCATTTTAGCAGCTGCACATTTAGCTGGTCCAGGTAGTGTTAAAGAGTATTTGAGAAGTTACGGTTTAGATAATTTTACTGATGGTTATGGAACTACAGTTGAATATTATATGAAACGTTTTTCAGGTTACGATACTTCTTTTGTGAAACCAAATAAATTAGCAAAAGCCATTTAGGTTAATAGCTTTTATGAATAATAAATATGGTAGGTCTCTTGTGTAGGTCTACCTTATTTTTTTTCCATGCATTTGCAGACTGTGTTTTTATAAATTCCGTTGAAAGTGTAATATCGCAAGCCACACAAATATCAGTATCATTTTCTAAAATAGTTGATAAATCTTCAATCATTTTATTGTTTCGATACGGTGTTTCGATGAATATTTGTGATTGGTTTTGCTCAAAAGATAAACGTTCTAAACGTTTTATTTCAGTTTTTCTTTCATCTTTATCAATTGGTAAATAGCCATTAAAAGCAAAACTTTGTCCGTTCATTCCAGAACTCATTAAAGCCATTAAAATTGACGATGGGCCAACTAAAGGCA
>JBAQZZ010000131.1:0-36982 GCA_049791475.1 Flavobacteriaceae bacterium
TGATATTCTTCTTTCAATAGGTTGATTTTTAGTTATATAAAAAAATAAAGCGCGCAAAAGTACAATATATTATAATAGCTAAACAATTTATTTTTATACAAAAAAGTGCCAAAGAAATCGCTTTTTAACAATATAGTTTTTTATTTGAATATTTTAAATTATTTGAATACTTTTTTGGATATGGAACATACTAAAAACGCTCCCATAATTATGGGAGCGTTTAAATATTATTAGTGAATATTAGGGTTATCGATTTACATCATCCCTGGCATACCACCACCCATTGGAGGATGACCATGTCCAGCTTCTGCTTCTTTAATATCAATTAAAGCACACTCTGTAGTCAAAATCATTCCAGCAACCGATGCAGCATTTTCTAATGCTACACGAGTTACTTTTTTAGGATCGATAATTCCCGCTTTAAGCATATCTACATACTGATCAGTTTTTGCATCAAAACCAAAGTCTTTTTTACCTTCAAGAACTTTATTTATAACCACAGAACCTTCACCACCAGCATTCTCAACAATAGTACGCAATGGTGCTTCAATAGCACGTGCTACAATTTGAATACCTGTAACTTCATCAAGATTTTCAGCAGTTAATTCTTCTAAAACTGATTTTGCTCTAACTAAAGCAACACCACCACCAGCAACAATACCTTCTTCAACGGCTGCTCTGGTTGCATGTAAAGCATCATCAACACGATCTTTTTTCTCTTTCATTTCAACTTCACTAGCAGCACCAACATAAAGTACTGCAACACCTCCAGCTAATTTAGCTAAACGCTCTTGTAGCTTTTCTTTATCATAATCGCTAGTTGTAGTTTCAATTTGCGATTTAATTTGGTTTACTCGCGCTTTAATATCTGAGGCTTTTCCAGCACCATTTACTATAGTCGTGTTATCTTTATCAACGGTTACAGTTTCAGCTGTACCTAACATAGTTAAATCAGCATTTTCTAAAGTAAAACCTCTTTCTTCTGAAATTACAGTTCCACCGGTTAATATAGCAATATCTTCAAGCATTGCTTTTCGTCTATCACCAAAACCAGGTGCTTTAACAGCAGCAATTTTAAGTCCACCACGTAATTTGTTTACTACTAAAGTAGCTAAGGCTTGTCCGTCAACATCTTCAGCAATAATTAATAGTGGACGACCAGATTGTGCAACGGGTTCTAATATTGGAAGAATTTCATTTAGATTAGAAATCTTTTTATCGAATAATAAAATGTATGGATTTTCTAAATCAGCAATCATTTTATCAGCATCCGTTACAAAGTAAGGCGATAAATACCCTCTGTCAAACTGCATACCTTCAACAACATCAACGTATGTTTCCATACCTTTTGCTTCTTCAACAGTAATGACACCTTCTTTACCAACTTTTCCAAAAGCAGTAGCGATTAAATCACCAATAGTATCATCGTTATTTGCAGAAATAGCAGCAACTTGCTTAATCATTTCAGAAGAGTTTCCTACTTTTTTAGCTTGCTTTTCTAAATCTTTTACAATCGCTTCAACAGCTTTATCAATACCACGTTTTAAATCCATTGGGTTTGCTCCAGAAGCTACGTTTTTTAAGCCTTCTTTTACGATAGCTTGTGCTAAAACGGTTGCTGTAGTTGTACCATCGCCAGCTAAATCGTTTGTTTTAGAAGCGACTTCTTTCACCATTTGTGCACCCATGTTCTCGTGCTCGTCAGCTAGTTCAATTTCTTTTGCTACAGTTACACCGTCTTTTGTTACTTGTGGTGCACCAAAACTTTTACTAATAATTACATTTCGTCCTTTTGGGCCTAATGTTACTTTTACTGCATTTGCTAATGCATCCACACCACGTTTTAAACCGTCGCGTGCGTCAATATCAAATTTTATATCTTTTGCCATTTTTTAAATATTTTTTGTCATTCTCGCGAAGGCGGGAAAGTATTTTAATGTTAATCTAGTTTTTGTTTGATGAGATTCCTGCCTACGCAGGAATGACAATAAGTAATCATTAAATAATTGCCAAAATATCACTTTCACGCATAATTAAATAATCTGTACCTTCAAGTTTAAGTTCGGTTCCTGCATATTTACCATATAAAACAGTATCGCCAACTTTTACAGTAATAGGTTCATCTTTGGTGCCTTTTCCGGCAGCAACAACTTTACCTTTTTGTGGTTTTTCTTTAGCGTTATCTGGAATAATAATTCCTGATGCTGTTTTAGTTTCAGCAGCAGCTGGTTCGATAAGAACTCGGTCTGCTAATGGTTTAATTTTTAATGCCATTTGTTATATATTTTTATTTGAAAATTTATGTTAAGCCTTAAGCGTTGTACTAAAAATGTGCCAATACTTTTAAACTGACAAACTTGCAGGAACAAAAAATGCCAACTGTATAAGTTGGCATTTTTTTTAGTTTTTTAAACGCTATTCTTCATTAGTTTCTAATGGCGTTGCAGTATCATTCGCAGTATCAGTAGGAACTGTTGGTAAAGGTAGAGATGTTGTTGCATCTGGATCTAAAACTTTAGAATCTAAACTTTCATTTCCTTTATTTATTGCAACATTAGATGCTAAGATTAATACCAATAAAAAAGTGGCAAGATACCATGTGCTCTTATCTAAAAAATCGGTTGTTTTCTTTACACCACCTAATTGTTGAGTGCCTCCACCTCCAAATGAAGATGATAATCCGCCACCTTTAGGGTTTTGCACCATAATTACTACAATTAGTAAAAATGCTACCACAACTATTAGTGCTAAAAATATTGTAAACGTACTCATTATTCTTTGTTATTATGTTCTTGTAATTCTTTTATTGCCTTAATTTGGTTTGCAAAGAAACTACTTTTTTCTGGATATTTCAAACTTAAAATTTTATAAGATTGAATAGCGCTTTTATAGTTTTTTTGTTCCACATAAATACGTGCTAAAGTCTCTGTCATTAAAGCTTCAGGTTGTATCATTTGTGCTTTTGCAAGATTGCCTTTTGGTGTTGTAGCTTTTAAAGGGTTTATTTTTGGATTTTTAGTAATGAATTTATCAATTAATTCAAACTTTTTTACTTTTTCATCATCTATTTTTAATGCAGTTTCATTGATTTTTGTTTTTAACTTATTTTGATTTTTATCTCTTTTTACGGGCTTAAATCGGGTTAGTTTTAACCATTCGTTAAACGAATGCGATTCCTTTTTATCAAATTGAAGTGGTTTACCGAGGTTTAAAACATCAGACGCTGAGGCCTCTTGGGTTTTTGTTTCAGCGGTTACGTTTTCAATAGTTCCCGATTCATCTAAAATAAATGCTTTTTTTGGACGCTTATTTTTAGGTTGAAATAATTCAGGATCCAAAACACCTTTTGTATCTTTTATATGTTGCTTTAAAGCGAAATCATCTGCTACACTTTCGTTAACCGAAATATCTTCAAGCTCATCAACATTAATATCGTTTAAATTGGCTGCGTTTTGTTTAATAAATTGTGATACTTCATTTTGAAGAAAATCTTTAGAGGTAATAAAATCAAATAAAATACTTCTATCTGTGGTGTAAGCTGCAGCTGTTTTAAGTTCTTGATTGTATTTAAAACTACTTTGGTTTTTTAAGCCTTTAAGATAAATAGCACGAGCGGGTTGAAAATATGAATATTCATTAATAATAGATTCTACAGCCTCAGTTTGTTGATGCGTTATAGCTTGTGGGTGCTGAAGTATGTATGTAAAATCTGTTTGATTCATTTTTGGCTGAGCCAAATTTAATATTTTTTTTGCGTAAAGTCGCTAAGACGCAAAGTTAAAAAAAGTAATAAATGATTTGAATTTAAACGAAAATAACTGCGACTGCAACTGATAACTGTGACTAAAATTACCACTTTGCCAATGTAGCATTAATAATATCTTGTGTTAGACGATCAAAAATTTCTTCATGTGCAGTTGCTTTTAGCGATCCAATTAATTGAGTACTTCCTGCATAATCATAAAAAAATGAGAACGTTTGTTCTACATTATCTTCTTCATTATTTTTATTGTAAAACCTAACTTTAACACTTATTGTTAATCTGTTTTGAGCAGCAGTATTTTCGGATGTTGACGTTGTTGGCGATATTCTATAATCTGTTATTTCACCTTCATAAATCAAATCTGCATTTGAGGATACAAGATTATAATTTGTTTGATCTTGAATTAAATCTTGAAGGGTATTTTGAAAAAGTAAATCTAAACCAGGTTCAAATAATATTGAAGCATTCTCAAAGCGATTCACTTGAAAAGTATCTGCTTTAATTGAGCTGGGTTGCGTAAAGCCATATTGAATTTTGCATCCAATTACACTAACAATTACGATTAATAATAAAGAAAAATATTTTAATCTTTTCATTTTTCTATCTTTATAATTCACTGTTATTGAGATTCTTTTTTTAGCTTGCACTTGGTGCAGTCGAAATGTAGCAATCTGTTTAATTCTAGTTTAAATCATGAGATTACCACGTCCTTCGTCCTCGTAATGATGTTAATTTTTATTTAATTAAACGATTAATTACAAATCGTATTGTTTAATTTTTCTATACAAGGTACGCTCGCTAATACCAAGTTCTGCTGCGGCTAATTTACGTTTTCCGCTGTGACGTTCAAGCGATTTTTTTATTAATTCTAATTCTTTATCGTGTAATGATAGTGTTTCTTCTTCTTCAATTTCTTCTGCAAAATGATATTTATCTTGAGAATTAATAGCCTCATCATTATTTGAAACATGTTCTGGAATAGATATAACTTCACTATCCTCTATAGAATCTTCAAAATCTAAATCATCTTCATCTTCGTTTCCATAAATTTTCTGAATTAAACTTTCATTATTTTTCTCAACATCTTTTGTATTGCCATTTTTCATGAGTTCCATGGTCAATTTTTTCAAATCGTTGAGGTCGCTTTTCATATCGAAAAGTACTTTGTAAAGAATTTCGCGTTCGCTGCTAAAATCACTTTTAGATTTTGATGTTTTGATAACCGCGGGCAAATTAGTGCCCGATGTTGGTAAATAACTTCTTAAAGTATCGGCACTTATTGTTCTATTTTGTTCTAAAACTGAAACCTGTTCTGCGATATTTCGTAACTGACGAATATTACCGCTCCAACGGTGTTTTAAAAGTATTTGTATGGCATTATCAGTCAGTTTTACCGTTGGCATTTTATATTTTAAAGCAAAATCGCTGGCAAATTTTCTGAATAATAAATGAATGTCTTCTTGACGGTCTCTTAACGGTGGCAAATGAATATCAACAGTGCTTAATCTGTAATATAAATCTTCACGAAATTTTTCTTTTTCAATAGCTTCAAACATGTTTACATTGGTTGCTGCTACAATGCGCACATTAGTTTTTTGCACTTTACTTGAGCCTACTTTTAAAAATTCACCATTTTCAAGAACGCGTAATAAACGCACTTGCGTGGTTAGTGGTAATTCGCCAACTTCATCTAAAAAAATAGTACCGCCATCGGCTACTTCAAAATAACCTTCACGTGTTTGTGTAGCGCCAGTAAACGCCCCTTTTTCGTGTCCAAAAAGTTCACTATCTATGGTGCCTTCAGGGATAGCGCCACAGTTTACAGCAATGTATTTATTGTGTTTTCTGTGCGATAATTGATGTATTATTTTAGGAATACTCTCTTTACCAACACCACTTTCGCCAGTAACTAAAACGGAAATATCGGTTGGTGATACTTGAATCGCTTTTTCAATAGCACGATTTAATGACGGCGTATTACCAATAATACCAAAACGTTGTTTTATTGCTTGAACTGATTCCATGACCCACTAGCCCCCGAAGGGGGAATTTAAGGCGTTATATTTTTTTGTTTCTATTGTTTGTTTCATGAAAATTTTAATTTTTTAAAATTAGATATTAATTATTTTTTTGCGGGTTCGTGTTCCCCCTTTGGGGCTTAGGGGGCTTGTTAGAGGGATAGCCACCCCAATTAGTGTTGCACTAGTACAATTTTTTACTTTCACATTCACAAAATCACCAATTTTATAATGGGCTTTAGGGAAAACACAAACAATATTTTGTGGTGTTCTACCAGACCATTGTTCGGCTGATTTTTTTGATTCTTTTTCAATGAGCACTTCAACGGTTGTGTTTAGCCATTCTTTGGTTCTAATTTCGCTGTGTTTTCGTTGTAAGTCAACAATATCTTGTAATCGTCGTTTTTTTGTTTCTTCTGGCACATCGTCTTTCATGTTTCGTCCCGCCATGGTTCCAGGGCGTTCAGAGTATTTGTACATGTAACCAAAATTATATTTTACATATTCCATTAAGGCTACTGTATCTTGAAAATCATCTTCAGTTTCTGTTGGGAAACCAACAATCATATCTTGACTAATAGCACAGTTTGGAATGATTTTCCGGATGTTATCAATCAATTCAAAATAGGCTTCACGAGTGTGTAAACGGTTCATTTCTTTTAAAATACGATTGCTTCCACTTTGCACCGGTAAATGAATATGATTACAAATGTTTGGATATTTAGCCATAGTTTTAACAACATCTAAGGTTAAATCTTGTGGGTTTGAAGTTGAAAACCGAACACGCATTTTAGGTTGTGCTTTTGCGCATAATTCTAACAATTTAGAAAAATTTACAGCTGTTGCTTTTTGCATATCACTGGCTTTAATAAAATCTTTTTTAAGTCCGCCACCATACCATAAATAACTATCTACGTTTTGGCCGAGTAAAGTGATGTCTTTATAACCTTTATTCCATAGGTCATTAACTTCTTCAAGAATACTTTGAGGATCTCTACTGCGTTCTCGACCACGAGTAAAAGGCACCACACAAAATGTACACATATTATCGCAACCACGAGTGATTGAAACAAATGCTGTAACACCATTTGTATTTAAGCGCACTGGTGAAATATCGCCATAAGTTTCTTCTTTTGAAAGGATAACATTTATGGCATCTCGCCCTTGGTCAACTTCAGCTAAAAGGTTTGGTAAATCTTTATAGGCATCTGGACCAACAACTAAATCAACAATTTTTTCTTCTTCAAGAAATTTGGTTTTCAACCGTTCGGCCATACAACCTAAAACACCCACTTTCATTTTTGGGTTATGGTCGCGTTTTACAGCATTATATTTTTCTAAACGTTTACGAACGGTTTGTTCCGCTTTATCTCGAATAGAGCAGGTGTTTACTAAAACCAAATCGGCATCTTCAAGTTTTTGTGTGGTATTATAGCCTTGATTTTCTAAGATAGATGCTACAATTTCACTATCGCTAAAATTCATAGCGCAACCGTAACTTTCAATAAAAAGTTTGCGTTTGTTGCCTTCTTTTTGTTCTAAAACTAAAGAATGACCTTGCTTATTTTCGTCAATTGTTTTCTCCATAATACACTGAAACCATAAAGGTCAATAAGTGTGCAAAGATACAATTAATTTGTATTTTATGACAAAGTGGCAGATTATATTATCATAGTATTTTTAAAAAATAATATTCCGTTTAACGCAACCATTTTAGGTTTTTGGTATCTTAAAATAAAACATCCAAAACTATGAAAATCAATTACTCGCTTTTGTTTTTAATTTTTACTCTAATTTTTTCCTGCGACAATGATGATTCTGATTTTGAGCTTGTTATGGTGGCAACTCCAGAGCTTATGAGTAAAGCGGAATTTAGAAAATCAGTCGACATTAAATCTGCCAGAGATATTAATGAACCTGGTAAAATTTATGTTTACAATAACTATATTTTTGTAAATGATATTGATGGTATTCATATTATTGATAATTCAGATCCTAGATTTCCAAAAAAGGTTAAATTCATTTCTATTCCAGGAAACGAAGATATTTCAGTAAAAAACAATTATTTATTTGCCGATAGCGCTACAGATTTATTGGTTTTTGATATTTCTAATATAAATATGATAAGTGAAGTGGAACGATTGGAAGATGTTTTCAGCATTTATGATATTCAAATTCCTATTGAAGCTCAAGCTGTAGATTATAATAATTATAATTACGAAGAAGATATAATTGTGGGTTGGACAGTAAAACGTGAGCGCAGAAAAAAACAGGATAATCGTGTTATTGATGTTGTTTTTGATGGAGCTATATTGAATAATGGAAGTAATGCCGAATCTAACATAGGAGTAGGCGGCTCTCTAGCGCGTTTTCAAATAGTTGATAATTATTTGTACACCGTTGGAAATTATGAAATGGCTATTTTTAATATTCAAAATTTATCAGAACCAACATTAGCAAACACGCAATACGCTGGTTGGAATATAGAAACCATGTTTCAAGCCGATGATTATTTATATTTGGGAAGCACAAACGGCATGTACATTTATAGCTTAAGTAATCCTTCATTTCCTGAGTTTGTTTCAGAATTTACACATTGGGAAGGTTGCGATCCTGTTGTTGTTGATGGTGATTATGCTTATTTAACATTACGAGGCGGTAACTTATGCGGACAATTAGAAAGCGTTTTAGAAATAATAGATATTAGCGATAAAACCAATCCTGTTTTAGCAGCAAGACACGAATTGGAAAACCCTTACGGTTTAGGAATAAGAGAAAACATGTTATTTGTTTGTGATGGAACTGCGGGTTTAAAGTTGTTTAATAAAGCGAATCCTTTAGATATTAAACAAATAAGAACCTTAAAAGATATTCAATCTAAAGATGTTATTCCGCTGCAAAATTCGTTGTTAATGATTGGTGGCGATGTATTATACCAATATGAATATTTAGAAGATAATGTGAGGTTGATTAGCAGTTATTCGTTGAATTAAAAAAACAAGTTATAATAATTTCCAAATCCTACTCCAGAGTAGGATTTTTTTTGGAGTTAAATAAATGTTTATATTTATTGCCTAACATTAACCAAACAAAAAAATGAACACAATTAGTAGTTTATTAGAAAAAATTGAAAAAGCCAAAGAACTTGATTTTGGTACTATTTTTAGCGAATCCATCGAGTTGTTTAAAAAAACATGGCTCCAAGGTTTCTTATTGCAGCTATTCACTTTACTAGTCATGTTGCCTTTAATTATTATTTTATATGTACCGCTAATAGGTATGGTAATTGCGCAACAAGAAAGTGGTTATAATGATAATGAAGTATTCACAGACTTTTTTGCAGGAATGTCTATACTATATATTTTGTTTGTAATAGTTGGGGTTTTTGTTTTGGGCGCTATTTCAGTGGCTTTAAATGCTGGGTTTTACAGAATTATGCAAAAGCTAGATTATAATGAACAAGTAATTACTTCTGATTTTTTTTATTTTGTAAAAGGAAAGTATTTAAGTAAAGCATTTTTAATTATGTTGGTAAGTATTTTAATTGCAATACCAGCTGCTTTATTGTGTTATATTCCATTAATATATGCGATTGTCCCATTATCTTATTTCGGTTTATTCTTTGCTTTTAATCCAGAATTAAGTGTTGGAGATATTGTAAAAGCTAGTTTTAAGTTAGGAAACAAAAAATGGTTGCTTTCTTTTGGTTTATTTGTTGTTTCTTATTTATTGGTAGTAATTTTAATGTTTTTAACTTGTGGAATAGGGGCTTTGTTTTTGTCCCCATTTATGTATCACCCTACATATTTAATATACAAACATGTTATTGGTTTTGATAAAAACAACGTCATCGAAGAAATAGGAACAACTTCAGAATAATATAATTTATAAATATTAAAAAGCTGCATTTTAAACTCAAAATGTGGCTTTTTTTATTGAAATAATTCACAGATAATCTGTAAAATTAGGCAGATAAACTTTTTTTCATATACATTTGTAGCTTCAAAAAATCAAGTATGGCGAAGAATTTAGTGATTGTTGAGTCACCTGCTAAGGCAAAAACTATAGAAAAATTTTTAGGAAAAGATTTTAAAGTGGAATCTAGCTTTGGACACATTTCCGATCTTCCTTCTAAGGAATTAGGTGTGGATGTAGATGGTGATTTTAAACCAAAATATGAAGTTTCCAGCGATAAAAAAGCGGTTGTAAAAAAACTAAAAGATTTAGCTAAAAAAGCCGATATGGTTTGGTTAGCAAGTGATGAAGATCGTGAGGGTGAGGCTATTGCGTGGCATTTAGCAGAAACTTTAAAATTGGATAAAGACAAAACAAAGCGTATTGTTTTTCATGAAATCACAAAATCAGCTATTCTAAAAGCTATTGAAAACCCACGAAGTATAGATTACGACTTGGTTGATGCGCAACAAGCACGTCGTGTTTTAGATAGAATTGTGGGTTATGAGTTGTCTCCTGTTTTATGGAGAAAAGTAAAAGGTGGTCTTTCTGCAGGTCGTGTTCAATCCGTTTCAGTACGCTTAATTGTAGAAAAAGAAAGAGATATCCAAGGGTTTACACCTGAGGCATCATATAGAATTGATGCAGAATTTTCAAATGAAGACGGGCAAACCTTTAAAGCGAAGCTTCCGAGTAATATTTCAACGAAAGCAGAAGCTCAAAAATTTTTAGAAAAAAACGCTAAAGCCGATTTTAAAGTTGCTGATTTACAAAAAAAACCAGCAAAAAAATCGCCTGCGGCACCATTTACAACATCAACATTACAACAAGAAGCATCACGTAAACTTTATTTTTCAGTAAGTAAAACCATGAATATGGCGCAACGCCTTTATGAAGCGGGTTTGATTACTTATATGAGAACAGATAGTGTGAATTTATCTGATGAAGCCAGAAAAGGCGCCGAAGCAGAAATTAAAAATGCTTTTGGATCAAAATATAGTAAACCAAGAAATTATAAAGGAAAGGCTAAAGGCGCACAAGAGGCGCACGAGGCGATTCGTCCAACAAATTTTGCAACGCATTCGGTAGATATCGATAGAGATCAGGCAAGATTATACGATTTAATTTGGAAGCGTTCTATAGCATCGCAAATGAGTGAGGCAGAATTAGAGCGAACTAATGTTAAAATTAGTGCCTCAACCCATAATGAAATATTTACCGCAAATGGCGAGGTTATTATGTTTGATGGGTTTTTAAAAGTATACTTAGAAGGCACAGATGATGAAGATGCAGAGCAAGATGGTATGCTTCCGGCAATGAAAACCAACGAAACTTTGCTTAATAATTACATTACAGCAACCGAACGTTATACACGTCCGCCAGCAAGATATACTGAGGCTTCTTTGGTTAAAAAGTTAGAAGAATTAGGCATTGGTCGTCCGTCAACTTATGCACCAACTATTTCAACCATTCAGAATAGAAATTATGTTGAAAAAGGCTCTGTTGATGGTGAAGAACGAAATTATTCGCAATTAACACTTCTAAATGGCACTGTAAAAGATAAACTACTAAGTGAAAAAGTAGGCTCTGATAAAGGGAAGTTAGTACCAACAGATATCGGGATGATTGTTACAGATTTTTTAGTCAATCATTTTGAACAAATTTTAGATTATAATTTTACAGCTAAAGTTGAAGCAGATTTTGATGAAATAGCAGAAGGGAAAGAAAATTGGACTAAAATGATGAAGTCGTTTTACAAAGATTTCCATCCCATAGTGGAAGACGTAAAAGAAAATGCTGATAGAGAATCTGGTGAGCGTATTTTGGGTGAAGACCCAAAAACAGGTAAACGCGTCAGTGTGCGTTTAGGTAAGTTTGGGCCAATGGTTCAAATTGGAACGGTTGATGACGAAGAAAAACCGCAGTTTGCAAGTTTAAGTCCAGAGCAACAATTAAACACAATTACTTATGAGGAAGCTATGGATTTATTTCAGCTTCCAAAAAGTTTAGGTGATTATAAAGGTGAAGATATATTAGTTAATAACGGTCGTTTTGGACCCTATATAAAATTTGGAGATTCGTTTGTGTCACTTCCAAAAGGTGTAGATCCTTTAAGTATTGAACTTGATGACGCGATTGTTTTAATTAAAGAAAAGCAAAAAGCAGACGCACCTATATACATGTATAAAGATTTGCCTGTGCAAAAAGGTAAAGGGCGTTTTGGTCCATTTATTAAATGGAACAATATGTTTATTAATGTGAATAAAAAGTACGATTGGGATGAATTATCGGATGAAGACATCGTTGAATTGATTGAAGCAAAAATTCAAAAAGAAATAGATAAAGTTATTCACAATTGGGAAGACGAAGGTATTCGCGTTGAAAAAGCACGTTGGGGCAGGCACCATGTTTTAAAAGGTAAAATTAAAGTTGAATTACCTAAAACGGTTGATGTTTCCAAAATGACCTTAGATGAAGCAAAAGCTATTATAGAAGCTAAAACTCCAAAAAAGAAAACAGCTAAGAAAAAAACAACTACCAAGAAAAAAGCAACTACTAAAAAGAAGTAAATTTTAGTTTTAGGCTAACTATTGTTAAGAATTTTGCTAGATTTTGATTCTTATTTTTGTAAAAAGTGTATTTCATCGATGATTTTTAACATAAAGGTAATTGAAAACTCAATAATTCTATTGATATTTGTGTTTGTTCAAAATTTTGAACAATTACAAAAATTGCTTTTTGAATAAATGAACTTTAATTTTTTATCACCAGTTTCAGATTTAGTTTTAGCTCATAATGAGTTGCTTTCTATACAAGCCTTAGGAAGAAAACTTAAAATTCACTCCTCACAAAATGGTATTCCAGATTTAGATGATGTTGATATTGCTATAATTGGGGTTCTAGAAAATAGAAACGATGTTAATTATATAGGAGAGGAATTTCAGTTAAATGAAATAAGAAAATCTTTTTACGGCCTTTTTCCTGGAAGTTGGAATACAACTATTGCCGATTTGGGCGATATTAATAAAGGAGAAAGTGTTGAAGATACTTACTTTGCATTAAAAACAGCTATTAGTTTGTTGGTAAGTAAAGATATTATTCCTGTTATATTAGGAGGCACACAAGATCTTACCTATGCTAATTATAGAGCTTATGATAATTTAGTTCCAATGGTAAATATTGTGAATGTAGATTGTCAGTTCAATTTAGGCGATTCCACTAAACCCATAAAGAATACAAGTTTTATTGGTAAAATAATTTTAGATCAGCCCTATAATCTATTTAATTATGCAACTATAGGTTATCAAACTTATTTTAATGCACAAGAAGAAATTGATTTAATGGATAGTTTATATTTTGAATCCTACAGGCTTGGGCAAGTCTCAAAAGATATCACCATAGTAGAGCCTGTATTAAGAGATGCCAACATTGTAACTATAGATTTAAGCTCGGTAAAAGGTGCTGAGGTAAGTTTAAACCAAAAATGTTCACCTAACGGATTAGATGGAAAAGAGATTTGTGCCATTGCACGTTATGCCGGTATAAGTAATAAGGTAACCTCTTTTGGTATTTATGAATATAAACCATCAAAGGATGATGAAATTACATCGATGCTGATTTCGCAAATGCTTTGGTATTTTATAGAAGGTGTTAACTATAGAGTAAAAGATGACGATTTTTCAGATGATAGAAACTATCAAAAGTTTATTACACTAGTAGAATCAGAAGAATTAGTATTTTATAAAAGTAATAAAACGGGAAGATGGTGGATTGAGATCCCTTTTTTAAGCGAAATCAATAATAAATTAAAAAGACATACGTTATTACCTTGCATGCACCAAGATTACTTAGATGCATGTAGTAATAAAGTGCCAGAGCGCTGGTATAAAGCGTTTCAAAAGAATTGTGTTTAAACAATAAACAATAGCTAAAAAATCAATTTTATCGGTGAAATGCGAAGTTTTTACGATGAAATGTATTTTTTTTGGTTAAAAAGTTGTTTTTATGGAAATATATAAATATGTTTACGCTCTCAAAACAAAGCATAAATTATTAACCTCGAGTTTTCAATGGATATGAAGAAGCTTATATTATTAACCGCAGTATTAACAATACTAGCCAGTTGTGGCTCTAAAGATAGAGGAGAACTAGTTGGTGTTAAAGGAAAAAAATGGCATCCAGAAAAGCCATATGGTATGGAATTAATCCCAGGTGGAGCATTCATAATGGGTAAAGCCGATGATGACTTAGCAGGAGTTAACGACGCACCAGCCAAAACAGCAACAGTTAGAGCCTTTTACATGGACGCTACCGAAATCACAAATAGTGAGTATCGTCAGTTTGTTCATTGGGTAAGAGATTCTATCGTAAGAATGAAATTGGCAATTTTAGCCGATGAAGTTGGCAAAGTACCAGATGATGGAGGTATTGGTGAGTATGCATTTAAAGATGCAGATACAGCTAATATGTCTGTTTACGAAAAGTATATGTTTGAAAACTATACTGGATTAGGACCCACAGGTTATGAAGGTAGAAAAATAAATCATGATGTTGATTTAGTTTTTGATACCGCAGATTATCCTGATGAGTATTACGCTGAAGTTATGGATACCATGTATCTATCTTTAGAAGAATCTTATAATGGACAACGTACCTGGGATGTTAAAAAGTTCAAGTTTCAGTATAACTATATGGATATACAAGAAGCTGCTAAAAACAGAGGTATTAGTCGTAAAGATGCTATAAAGAAAGATGAAGTTGAAATTTATCCAGATACAACAGTTTGGATTAGAGACTTTGCTTATTCTTATAATGAGCCTATGCACAACGATTACTTTTGGCATGATGCCTATAGTGATTACCCTGTTGTAGGTGTAACTTGGAAACAAGCTAAAGCATTTTGTGAGTGGAGAACTATTAACAAAAATTCACATCAAAAATCTAAGAAAGGAGCTGCAATGGTAAATACGTTCAGGTTACCATCAGAAGCAGAATGGGAATACGCCGCTAGAGGTGGTCTTCAAGCTGCAACTTACCCTTGGGGTGGCCCTTACACAAAAAGTGATAGAGGTTGCTTTATGGCAAACTTTAAACCTGTAAGAGGTGATTATGCAGCAGATCAAGCATTGTATACCGTAGAAGCAAAATCTTATGAGCCTAACGATTATAATTTGTATAACATGGCTGGTAATGTTTCAGAATGGGTAAATGCATCTTATGATCCTAATTCATATGAGTACATATCTACCATTAACCCTAGTGTTAATGATGCTAACAACCAGCGTAAAATTGTAAGAGGTGGTTCTTGGAAAGATGTGGCTTACTTTTTGCAAGTAAGTACGAGAGATTATGAATATGCAGATTCTGCAAGAAGTTTCATAGGTTTCAGAACCGTTCAAGATTACATGGGGACACAAGTAACTACGAACAAACAATAATAAATCAAATCAATAATAAATACTATTAATTAACCTACTTAAGCAATAAAAAAAACTTGCTTAAAATTAAAAACCGAAAATTATGGCAAATTCAAAAGCACAAAAAAAATTCATGGCTATGGCTTATGGATTAGGAGCAGCAATTGTAATCGTTGGAGCACTATTCAAAATTATTCACTTCGAAATTGGACCACTAACGGGTAACGTCATGTTAACTATTGGTCTTGTAACTGAGGCAATTATATTCGCATTATCAGCATTCGAACCCGTTGATGATGATTTAGATTGGTCATTAGTATATCCAGAATTAGCTGGAGGACAAGTAAGTAAAAAAGAAGGAAAAGAAGATGCTCAAGGATTATTATCTAAAAAATTAGATAACCTATTAAAAGAAGCTAAAATTGATGGCGAATTAATCTCAAGTTTAGGAGATAGCATTAGAGGTTTCGAAGGCGCTGCTAAAAACATGTCATCTACAGTAGATTCTATTGAAGCTAGTAAAAAATATGGTCAAGAATTGTCATTGGCTGCAGCTCAAATGGAATCATTAAATAGCCTTTATAAAGTACAATTAGAAAGTGCTAATAAGCAAGCTAGTATTAATGAAGAATCTGTTGAAAATGCTTCTAAATTAAAAGAGCAAATGCAATCTTTAGCATCTAATTTATCATCATT
The DNA here is from genome assembly GCA_049791475.1 of Flavobacteriaceae bacterium. Taxonomy (GTDB): domain Bacteria; phylum Bacteroidota; class Bacteroidia; order Flavobacteriales; family Flavobacteriaceae; genus CAXBID01. The sequence goes on from JBAQZZ010000131.1 coordinate 15,849, forward strand.
AAATGGTGTATATGGCGGTATGTTATCTGCAATGACTAAAAACTAATTAGGGGTTAACCCCAAATTTAATATTAACCAAAAACCTAATTAGAAATGGCAGGAGGAAATTTATCACCAAGACAGAAAATGATTAATCTGATGTATTTAATATTTATAGCGATGCTAGCTTTAAATATGTCGAAAGAAGTGCTTTCAGCCTTCGGATTAATGAACGAAAAGCTTACAGTATCTAACCAAGCAACTGAAGAAAGAAACGCAAGTTTTGTTGCAAGTTTAGATGTGAAAGCAGCAGATTCACCAGAAAAATATGAGCCTTTAAAAGCAAAAGCTGACCAAATTGATAAGTTAGCTCATGAATTTGATGCTTATTTAGCAGATTTGAAAGGAAATATGACCGCTAAAATTGAAGATCCTACGGATTATGAGATTATGGATAAAGGCGATTACCTTGACGAGCATTTCTTTAAAGGAGACAAAGTCAAAGAAGATGGTCAAAAGTTTTTAAATCATATGAAAACCTTTAGAGAAGGTGTAGCTAATGTTTTAGCTGGCGAAAAAGGTATGGAGTCTGTAATTAAAGACGTTAACGAGAAATTTAGTACTGAACAAGTTGTTAATAGAGATGGCTTAAAGGTGGACTGGTTAGATTACCACTACAAAGGATTTCCTTTAGTAGCATCGTTAACCAAGATGACGCAACTGCAATCTGATATTAAAACTACAGAATCTCAAGTATTGTCTCATATGTTGGCAGGAGAACTTTCTAATCAAGTTTCAATGACAAACTATACAACCTTAATGGAAACCTCTAAATCGGCTTACTTTAATGGTGAGCAGTTTGACGGACAAATTGTATTAGGTCGTAAAGATGCTTCAACAAAACCAAAACGCGTTGAATTAACTTTAGATGGGAGACCACTTAAGGAAGATCAATACGTTATTGAAGATGGTAAAGTGAAGTTAAAGATTGGTACTGGTGGTGTTGGAGAACACAAAATTGAAGGTAATTTATTCTTTGGTGAAGGTGGAGAAGAAATTCCAGTTGCTGTAAAATCATCATTTGCTACAGTAGCGAAACCAAATTCTGCTACAATTTCTGCAGATAAAATGAATGTAGTTTATAGAGGTGTTAAAAACCCGATGACTATTTCGTTTGCTGGTATTCCAGATAATAAAGTATCTGCTAGTGCTCAAGGTTTATCTAAAGGTTCTGGAAGTAGTTACACAATGGATGCTACCAAAATTAAAGGTAGAGAAGTAACTATTAACGTTACGGGCACATTGCCAGATGGTGGTAAAGTAAGTGATAACGCTAAATTTAGAATTAAAGATTTACCAAAACCAACAGGAACTGTAAGAGGCGAAGATGGCGCAATTAAAATGCAAAAAAATGCACTTGAAATTTCAACTGTTGGCGCTAAATTTGACGATTTTGATTTTGAGTTACCATTAAGAGTTACAGGCTTTAAGTTTAAAGTTCCAGGGCAACCAACAATAAATGTAAGTGGAAATAAGTTAGATAGTAGAGCGAAACAGATATTAACTAAAGCTAAACGTGGTTCTGATGTTACAATATTTGATATTGAGGCTAAGGCTAGTGGTGTTAGTGTAATACTTAAAAAAGTATCGCCAATTCTTATTGAGCTTACAAACTAGATTGTAAATTTAGTATGAGGTTATTTTATAGCCAAATAATTAAAATGTATAAAAAGATGAATTTAAAAAGTTTTTTATTAACCGTTACAACTGTCTTTACAGTATCTGGTGTGTTTGCACAAGCAAATGTATTGAATGCCAAAAGTCCGCAGGAAATTGGTGTTAGAACAGATGCGCAAATAGCGCTAGATAACGATAAGCCATTAGATTATGGTTATGTTGATGATAGAGACATCCTTTTCTCAAAAATGGTTTGGGAAAAAATAGTTCTTGACGAACGTGCAAATTTTCCAATGTATTATCCAATCGATACCAATAATATTGGTAGTGATAGACGTTCATTGTATGATGTACTTATGAAAAGTATAAAAAATGGTAAGATAGAAAACATTTATGATGATTCTTATTTTACTACAAAGCGAACTTTAAAAGATATTGAATCGGCATTAGTTAAAATTGACACTACTGAATTAGGTATTGAACAATTAAATGCTGGTGAAGAGTTATCTGCTGAATATATTAATAGAAGAGATATAACCGCTGCTGATATATCAGAATATCATGTAAAAGGTCTCTGGTATTTTGATAAACGTCAATCAGAAATGAAATATAGGCTTTTAGGTATTGCACCTGTTGCACCAGATGTTAACTTTATTGACTCTGATCAGCCAGATTTAGTACCTTTATTTTGGGTATTTTTCCCAGATGCTAGAGAAGTTTTGCATCAATACAAAGCTTTTAATAACGAAAATAGCTCGATGCCAATTTCTTTCGATCATCTTTTAAACGCTAGACGTTTTCAAGGATATATTTTTAAAGAAGAAAATGTACAAGGCGATAGAGCTGTAAGCGAATATGTGTCTCAAAACGCATTGATGCAATTGCTTGAATCTGAAAGGATTAAAGATAAAATAAGAGATTTTGAATTAGATATGTGGACATATTAATTCTCTATCCTCTTTAAAATAAAAAAAAGACCATCTTTTCAGATGGTCTTTTTTTTGCTCTTACAATTTAGATAAAAATCCATTTTCTGGTTATCTTCGTAGCATTATGCAAGTAGATTATATTATAGTAGGTATTGGTTTAGCTGGAATAAGTTTTTGCGAACAATTAAAGGCTAATAGTAAGACTTTTGTGGTGTTTGATAATGGGTCTCAGCAATCTTCTATAGTTGCCAGCGGTTTGTATAATCCTGTTGCTCTAAAACGTTTTACTTCGGTTTGGAAGAGCAAAGAGCAACTTGAAATAGCATTGCCTTTGTATGAAAATATAGAAAAAAAGCTAAATATAAAATTAGACTATAAAATTCCAATTTATAGAAAATTTGCGTCACTTGAAGAGCAAAATGACTGGTTCTCAGCCTCAGATAAACCAAAATTTTCAGAGTATATTTCAACTAAAATTATTAAAAATAAAAGTCCTTTTATTAATGCATCTTTTGGTTTTGGAGAAGTTTTACAATCAGGGAGAATAGATGTAAAAACTTTAGTAGAAGCCTATAAAGCTTATTTGTTAAAAGATAATTTACTTATTGAAGACGCATTTAGTTATAATGATTTGAAAGACGAGATAGATTTTATTCAATATAAAAACATTAGAGCTAAACACGTTGTTTTTACTGAGGGTTTTGGTATGGTTAAAAATTCCTTTTTTAAACATTTACCATTAGCAGCTACAAAAGGTGAATCGTTAATTATTCGTGCTACCGATTTAAATATAGATTATGTTTTAAAATCTGGGGTTTTTATAATTCCGTTAGAAGATGATTTATATATTGTTGGCGCTACTTATGAACGTGAAGACAAAACCAATGCCACCACCAAAAAAGCTAAAGAAGAACTTTTAACTAAACTAAATAAGTTAATTTCATGCGAATACGAAATAGTAAATCAAGTTGCTGGAATACGTCCAACCGTTAAAGATAGAAGGCCTTTGGTTGGACAACATAAAAGTTATAAAAACATGTATATTCTTAATGGTTTAGGTACTCGTGGCGTTATGATTGGTCCTTACGTTGCAAAACAACTCTATAATTTTATTGAAAATAAGATCCCTTTAGAAAAAGAGATAGATATTAATAGATTTGGATAGTTATTTCTTAGCCAAAGCTTTATCGTAATGCATAAACAAGTTAATCCAAATATTTCTTGAAAGCCTCATTATAACAGGCATAAAAACAACTAAAGTGACAACTATAGAAATAAAAATAACGTTAATAGTAGCTTCAAAAACAAAAAAAGAAATCACAAATGCCACAACGGCAAACACAATACCTACTCCATAACTTACATACATAGCACCATAAAAAAACGAAGGTTCTATTTTATATTTTGTGCCGCAATTACTACATTTTTCGTGCATGCTTAATGCTTCCGAAAGTATATAAGGATTTTTGTTTTTAAACATAGATTCCTCATGGCATTTAGGGCAAGAACCTGTTAATATGCTATATAATTTTGATCCTTTTTTAAACATATAATTTAATGTATTTTTGCAACCGCATTCAAAAATTATTTCTCTAATTATAAGTCGAGATTTATTTTGAAATTAATGTTTCTTTAAAGCAAGAAACAAAACACAAAAATACGTTTTTAATACAAAAGCCTAAGTAATAAAAGTTACATTTCTATGATGAATATTCATAACTTATCGATTTCATTTCAAGGAGAATATCTGTTTGAAGACATTACCTTTAAACTTGGAAATGGCGATAGAATTGGTCTAATTGGTAAAAATGGAGCAGGAAAATCTACCATGCTTAAAATTTTATCAAAAGAAATGGCCCCTGATACTGGGCAAATTGCTGCTGATAAAGAACTTAAAATTGGTTTTTTAAAACAAGATATTGATTTTATTCTGGGAAGAACAGTGCTTGATGAAGCCTATGAAGCATTCACAGAAATAAAATCTCTGGAAGCCAAAATGGATTCTGTAAACACCCAAATGGCAGAGCGCACCGATTATGAAAGTGAAGGCTATCATCAACTTATGGTCGATATTAATGAGCTTCAGCATCAATATGAAATTTTAGGAGGTTATAATTACCAAGGTGATACCGAGAAAATTCTTCAAGGTTTAGGTTTTAAACGGGAAGATTTTGATAAGCTTACAGATACCTTTTCTGGAGGTTGGCGTATGCGAATAGAATTGGCAAAGTTATTACTTCAAAATAATGATATACTACTTTTAGATGAGCCAACAAACCACTTGGATATTGAATCTATAATTTGGTTAGAAGGATTTCTTAAAAACTATCCAGGAGCTGTGGTTATCGTATCTCACGATAAAATGTTTTTAGATAACGTAACTAATAGAACTATTGAAATTTCTTTAGGCCGTATTTATGATTATCCAAAACCATACACAAAATATTTAGTACTTCGTGAGGAGTTGAGAACGCAGCAATTGGCGTCTCAAAAAAATCAGCAAAAACAAATTGAACAAACTGAGAAGTTAATTGAAAAGTTTAGAGCTAAAGCATCAAAAGCAACTATGGCGCAATCGCTTATTAAGAAACTAGATAGGATTGATAGAATTGAAGTAGACGAAGATGATAACAGTGTTATGACGCTTAATTTTCCTGTTTCTATTACACCAGGAAAGGTAGTTGTTGAAGCTGAAAAAGTATCCAAAAATTATGGTGATAACCATGTGCTTTCTAATGTGGATTTATTTATTGAGCGTGATAGTAAAACAGCCTTTGTTGGTCAAAACGGACAAGGTAAATCGACTTTGGCAAAAATTATAGTTGGTGATATTAAGTATAATGGACATTTAAAGCTCGGGCATAACGTTCAAATAGGCTATTTTGCTCAAAATCAAGCAGAATATTTAGATGGTAGTAAAACCGTTTTAGATACCATGATTGATGCTGCAAACGAAACCAATAGAAGTAAAGTTAGAGATATTTTGGGGTCATTTTTATTTAGAGGCGATGAAGTAGATAAATATGTAAGAGTGCTTTCTGGTGGTGAGCGAAACCGTTTAGCTTTAGCCAAATTAATGTTGCAGCCATTTAATGTTTTAGTGATGGATGAGCCAACAAACCATTTGGATATAAAATCTAAAAATGTTTTAAAAGAAGCACTTTCGAGGTTTGAAGGGACGTTACTTTTGGTATCGCATGATAGAGATTTTCTGCAAGGTTTAACCAATTTGGTTTATGAGTTTAAAGATCAAAAAATAAAGCAATATTTAGGTGATATAGATTATTATTTAGATCAACGAAATGTAGATAATTTAAGAGAGGTTGAAAAACGTACAGTTATTAAAAAGGAACTGCCTAAAGAGAAAAAACAACAATCTTACGAAGATCAAAAAAAGCTAAAATCTTTAAACAATAGATTAAGTAATGTTGAATCTCAAATCAATCAGATAGAAAAACAGATAAAAGATATTGATTTATCACTTGAAATTAATTACGAAGAAGTAACTTCAAAACCCAACTTTTTTAATAATTACCAAAAGAAAAAATCTGATTTAAAAACGTTAATGCAAAAGTGGGAGAATGTTCAGTTAGAAATAGAAGAGTTTAATGGTTAACATTTAAGTTTTTTTTAACTTTTCCAAATCAGGTAATGGGTAATTTTGCTAAAGACCATCAAACACTTAATAATGCGAAAAATATTACTCATTGCTATTGGTATTGTAATTTTAGGAGCATCTTTCCTCGGGGCTTATTTTATAGTAAAAAGCAACACCAAAGTAAAACCCAAGGTTGAAAAGGTAGTAAAAACTGTTTTTGTTGAAACTGTAAAAAACACTACAGTTCCTATAATGATTCCGGCAAACGGTAACTTAATTGCAAAAAATAGATTCGAATTATATTCTGAGGTACAAGGTATATTTGAAAGTACTGCTCACGATTTTAAACCAGGACAATACTACAAAAAAGGAGAAACTTTAATTAAAGTTAATTCGAGCGAATATTTTGCATCTGTACAAGCGGCTAAAAGTGAATTATATAATTTAATTACTTCAATTATTCCAGATTTGAGATTAGATTTTCCAGATAATTTCAAGGTTTGGGATACCTATTTGAAGCATTTTGACATGAATAAAACTACGCCAGCTTTACCAGCAATTAACGATGAAAAAGTAAGCTATTTTATAACGGGTCGTGGTATATTAACTTCTTTTTATAATGTTAAAAATTTAGAGCAACGCTTATCTAAATACAGACTTTCTGCACCATTTAATGGTGTTCTTACCGAGGCATTGGTTACCAAAGGAACTTTAGTTAGATCTGGACAAAAATTAGGTGAGTTTATTGATCCTTCAGTTTTTGAATTAGAGCTAGCTATAGGCAAAACATATACCGATTTATTAAAAATAGGAGAATCTGTGAATTTAAAAGCACTTGAAGGAAACGATTTTTTTATAGGTAAAGTGACTCGAATAAATAGTAGAATAGATCAAACTACGCAAACTGTAAAAGTTTATGTTGAAGTTAAAGCAGATGGGTTAAAAGAAGGCATGTATTTGGAAGCACAAATAAAAGCTTCAGATGAACCAAGTGCAATCAGAATTTCAAGAAAATTACTGGTTAATAATTCAGAAATATACATTTTAAAAGATAGCGTTTTAGATATTATAAAAATTGAACCTGTTTTTTTTTCGCCAAATGATGTGGTTATTAAGGGCGTTCCAGATGGCACTAAAATACTTTCAAAACCATTAGCAAGTGCCTTTGCAGGTATGTTAGTAAAAACGGCTAGTGAAGAAGATTCTAATACTACTGAGAAAGCAACGCTAAAGCTTTAACAAATTAATATGAGACGTTTAATTGCATATTTTATTAAATATGGTGTTGCAGTTAATGTAGTACTAATTGGGTTTTTATTGTTTGGTGTCTTTGGAATACTTCAATTAAAATCTTCATATTTACCATTACAAGACGCAAAAAATATAAGTATTAATATCGCTTATCCTGGAGCAGCTCCACAGGAAATAGAAGAAGGTATTATATTAAAAATTGAAGATAATTTAAAGGGTTTAAAAGGCATTGATAGAACCACTTCAACTGCAAGAGAAAATGGAGGTAGCATTGCTATTGAGATAGAACGTGGTGAAGATATTAATGTTTTATTGGCAGAAATTAAAAATGCTGTAGATAGAGTTCCAAATTTTCCAACTGGAATGGAGCCTTTGGTAGTTGCTAAACAAGAGAGCTACAGGCAAACAATTATTTTTGCAATAAACGGAGAGCATGTTAATTTGAAAACCTTAAAGACTATAGGACGTCAGGTTGAGAATGATATACGTGCAATTGAAGGTATTTCTCAGATAAACGTTTCTGGTTATCCTGATGAAGAAATAGAAATTGCTGTTCGCGAGAATGATCTTTTGGCTTACAACCTTACTTTTACAGAAGTTGCCGCTGCGGTTTCTCAAGCTAATATACTCTCAACAGGTGGTAATATAAAAACAGAAGCTGAAGATTATTTAATTAGAGCTAACAACCGGTCGTATTACGGAATTGAATTAAATAACCTAACTGTTAGAGCTAAAGAAGACGGAACTATAGTAACCTTGCAAGATGTAGCCACTATAAGAGATCAGTTTTCTGAAACGCCCAATGCCTCTTATTTTAACGGCAACCCTTCTGTAAATATTGAGATTACAAATACTAATAATGAAGATTTACTTGGTACAGCTGAGAGTGTTAATAATTACATTGAAGGATTTAATCAAAAAAACACAGGAGTAAGAATAGATGTTGTTAGTGATAATTCAATTAATTTAAGAGATAGAACGCGCTTATTATTAGAAAATGGAGCCATGGGAATTCTATTGGTGTTAATTTTTCTATCATTATTTCTTAACACACGTTTAGCATTTTGGGTAGCATTAGGGCTGCCAGTTTCCTTTTTAGGAATGTTTATTTTTGCCGCTTACTTTGGTATTACTATAAATTTAGTATCCTTATTTGGGATGATAATTGTAGTTGGTATTCTGGTTGATGATGGTATTGTAATATCAGAAAATATCTATCAACATTACGAAAAAGGAAAACCAAGAATTCAAGCTGCTATTGATGGTACTATAGAGGTTTTGCCACCTATAATTTCAGCAATATTAACCACTATTTTAGCTTTTTCAACCTTTTTGTTTTTAGATGGACGAATAGGCGATATTTTTGGAGAAGTATCCTTAATTGTAATTTTAACACTAGTTGTTTCTTTGTTTGAAGCTTTAGTAATTTTGCCTGCACACATTGCACATTCTAGAGCCTTAGAAAAAATAAAACCTAAAACGGAGGTAAAGAAACAAGGTATTGATAAAATATTTTTAAAGCTTAGGAAGTTTAACGAATATGGAGACCGATTCATGCGGTATTTAAGAGATAACCTTTACAGTCCTATATTAAAATTTGCTTTAAGACAACGTTTCTTAACATTTTCTATATTTCTAGGAATCATGATATTGACATTAGGAGCCTATCAAGGAGGCATTATAAGAAGTGCATTTTTTCCTAATTTAGATAGTGATAGTGTAAGCGTTAATTTATTGATGCCAGAAGGAGCCAATCCAAAGATAACAGATTCTATAATTTCTATGGTAGAGGATGCTTCTTGGCGTGTTAATAAGACTTTTACTAAACGTCAAACTGATAATAAACAAGTTGTACAAAATATAATTAAAAATGTTGGGCCAGGAAACAATAAAGCGAGCTTAACTGTTAATTTATTAAGAGGAGAAGAACGTGATTTTTCAGCACAAGAAATAACAAATGCTATTCGTAAAGAGGTTGGAGAAGTCTATGGTGTAGAATTATTAACTTTCGGTTCTGGTCGTAATTTTGGAGGAACTCCAGTTTCTGTATCGCTTTTGGGATATAATACTGCGGAGTTAAAAGCTGCTACTGCAGAATTAAGAACCATTCTTGAAAATAATTCGCTATTGGCAGATATAACCGATACCGATCCTGAAGGGATTAAAGAGATTAATATTGAGCTAAAAGAATCGGCTTATGCACTAGGATTAAATCTTAGAGATGTTATGACGCAAATACGTTCAGGCTTTTTTGGATTACAAGCACAACGTTTTCAGCGCGGACAAGATGAAATTAGGGTTTGGGTAAGATATGATCGTTCAAATAGAGAATCTATAAACGATTTAGATGACATGAGAATTATTACACCAAATGGCTTGCGTGTTCCTTTTGGTGAAATAGCTACTTACAAAATAAAAAGAGGGGAAGAAAGTATAAGGCACTTAGAAGGAAGAAGAGAAATTCAAGTTAATGCTGACCTTGCCGATACTAAAGCAAGCCCTACAGAAATTATTGCAGACATTAAAGATAATATTATGCCAGATATTTTGTCTAAATATTCGTCGATTACAGTGTCGTATGAGGGTCAAAACCGTGAAGCTAATAAACTTTCAAGATCTGCTAACAAAACAATTCCAATAGTAATATTTCTAATTTATGTGGTTATTGCTTTTACTTTTAGAAGTTACAGTCAGCCATTTTTATTGATATTAATGATACCGTTTAGTTTCATCGCCGTAGGATGGGGGCATTTTTTACATGATTTTCCAATAAATATATCTTCCATGTTGGGCATAATAGCTTTAATAGGTATTATGGTAAATGATGGTTTAGTTTTAATAGGCAAGTTCAATTCATTTCTAAGAGAAGGCTTGTCTTTTGACGACGCATTATACGAAGCAGGTAAGAATAGATTTAGAGCTATCTTTTTAACCTCATTAACAACAATAGCCGGAATAGCGCCTTTGCTTCTAGAAAAGAGTAGAGCAGCTCAATTTTTACAACCCATGGCTATCTCAATTGCCTATGGAATTGGTATGGCAACCATATTAACTTTAATTCTTTTACCAATTTTATTATCAGCTACCAATAGTGCTAAGGTTACTATAAAATGGTTAATTACAGGTAAAAAAGTTACTAAAGAAGAAGTAGAGCGAGCTATAAAAGAACAAATTGAAGATCATGAACATTAAAGTCTACATTACTTGTTTTTTATTATTTCTTGGATTTTTTTCCAAAGCACAACAAATTTTATCAAAGAATGAGGCTGTAAAATTGGCATTGGAAAATAATTATGGTATTAAAATAGTAACCAATACAGTTGAGGTTGCAAATAACAATAAAGGTATTCTAAATTCTGGATATCTACCATCCCTTACTGGAAATGCAGGAGGGTCAATTGACGTACAAGATACAGAAGGGCAATTGGCAAATGGAGAAACTAGAGTTGCAGATGGTGCAGAAACACGTCGATACAATGCATCTATTAATTTGAACTATACTTTATTTGATGGTTTGGGACGTCTTTATAACTATAAACGTTTAAAAGAACAATACAAACTATCTGAATTAGATGCACGCGAAACCATTGAAACTACCATTCTGCAAATGTTTTCAATTTATTATACTATTGCACAACTTTCTGAAAACACAAGTGCTTTAGAACAAACGCTAGCCATATCTAAAGGGCGCTTAACTAGAGCAAACTATCAGTTTGATTATGGGCAAAACACCAAATTAGAAGTTTTAAATGCTGAAGTAGATATTAATAATGATAGTATCGCTCTAATAGGTATTAGACAAGAACTTAAAAATACCAAACGCGATTTAAATGTGATTTTAGGAAATGCTTATGCCGAAAATTTTCAAGTAGATACTGAGCTTAATTTTTTACTTCAATTAGAAAGAGAGCCTTTACTTAAAACTATGAAAGCTAATAACATATTTCTGTTACAGGCGCAAACAAATATTAATATTAGTCAATTTGATATAAAAACGAGCAAAGCTCAGTTTCTTCCAACGGTTGGTTTAATTGGTTCTTATGGTTGGAATGAATCTAATAATAATAGCCCGTTAGCATTCACACTTCAAAATACAACCAATGGTGTGTCAGGTGGTTTAAACCTCACTTGGAATTTATTTGATGGCGGTAGTACTATTACACAAATAAAAAATAATAAAATTTTTCTTGAAAATCAAAAACTTGAAAAAGAACGATTGATTATTGATGTTGAACGAAATTTTAATAATGCATGGGATGATTATCAAAATAAGTTAGTTATATACAAAATTCAAGAAGATAACATTATTACAGCACAAAATAATTTTGAAAGAACTTCAGAGAAATTCAAATTAGGGCAAGTTAATTCCATAGAGTTTAGACAAGCACAACTCAATCTGCTTAATGCAGAACTTAGTAGAAATCAAGCTAAATATTTAGCAAAACTTGCAGAACTAGATTTACTTCAAATAAGTGGCGAGTTATTAAATGTTGATTTTTAGTAGCGCTTAATTGCATTTTTATAAAAAAACAGTCCTTAATTGTTTAATTAATGTCTTTTGTCGATTGGAAAATGTTAAAATTTAGTGCATTTCATCCAATAAAATGGGTTTTCGTCTACTCTTGTTCTATATTCGTACAAGAATTAATCCCAAATTTATTCATTATGAAAAGTATTACATCTACAATATTACTTTTATTTGTTTCAGTTTATGCATTTGCCAATGTTTCATCAAACGAAAAAAATGCCTTGATAGCTATCTATAATGCTACAAATGGCGCGGAATGGAATACATCATGGGATCTATCAAAATCGGTAGATAAATGGTATGGTATTGAAGTAGAAAATGATAAAGTAGTTGAAATTAATTTACAGTTTAATAACCTACAAGGTAGTTTACCAGAAGAATTAGGAAGCTTATTATATTTGAGAAAAATAAACTTTGGTTTCAATAAATTAACAGGAAATCTACCAAAATCAATAGCTAGTTTAAAAGAACTTATTTCTTTAGAATTATTCATGAACAGTTTAGAAGGTAACATTCCATCTGAATTAGGCGAATTAAAAAAATTAGAATCTTTAAAACTGTATAGTAACAAATTTACAGGAAGTATTCCAGAATCGTTAATGAAATTAACTAACTTAAAAGAACTTTTATTAGGAAGTAACTTTTTATCTGGAAATATACCAAAACAAATTCATGCGCTATCTAAATTACAGAAACTAAGTTTAATGGATAATAAGCTTGATGGAGAAATTCCTGTTGAAATATCACAATTGTCAAACCTAGAAGAACTATTATTATCAACAAACCAACTTACTGGCGATGTGCCTTTAGAGTTTGTTAAATTAACCAAACTAAACACTATAATGGTAAGCGATAATAATTTAAACCAAGAATATATCAGTATTTCTGGAAAAACCCCTAATGGTTTATTACAGTTAGAAATGCAGAATTCTACTGCAACTATGGATATTGAAAAAGAATAATTAATTTTTGAAGTTTTGTAAACTTTAGTTGGTAAAAAAGATAGCATTTTGTGTTATCTTTTTTTTATTTTTATGGTTATGCTAGAACATTTCTTTACATGTCCTTATTGTTGGGAAACCATTTCTATGTTATTAGATACAACAGTTTCTACACAAACTTACATAGAAGATTGTGAGGTGTGTTGTAATCCAATTCAAATAATAACTCAGTTTTCCGAATCAGAATTAACAGCCTTTCAAGTAGATAGCATTGAGCAATAATATTTTCTATTTTTATTCTTGTAGAAATTAAAAAGCGTTGTATATTTGCAGTCCAAAATAGTTTTGTCGGTATTATGACCCGAAAGTTAAGAGCTAATTAAACTATTTAGGATTTAAATCGCGGGATAGAGCAGTAGGTAGCTCGTCGGGCTCATAACCCGAAGGTCACTGGTTCGAGTCCAGTTCCCGCTACTAGTAATGACAAGGGTTTCAAGAAATTGAGACCCTTTTTATTTCAATGGGTACAGAATAAGTACAGAATTTTTAAAGGAAAAAATTTTAGATGATATAGTGTGCAATTATATGATATCATATAAAATGCAAAACCCTGTAAATCATAAATTTACAGGGTTTTTGATGGGTTTTGATACCCAATAAGTGGAGTCGGAGAGAATCGAACTCTCGTCCAAACAAGTAACCAAAGAGCTTTCTACACGTTTATTCTTTTCTTGTTTTTTCGATGATAAGCTGGTTAAAGACAACCTACTTATCACTTATCTTTTTTAGTTTCGAAAAAGCATCAAAGCGCTACTTAATCTATTTTGACATTTACGATGCCTCTAATCCCGATAGCTATCGGGAGAACGCCGTCAATCAGGGCTTTCTGGAGGCATTTAGCCTTCCTACCTAGTAGGAATGTAGCAAATCTTACTATAATTCAGATTACGCAGCTAAAGCGTAGTTATTCTCGCCGTTTAAAATTTGGTCTAGCCTTTTACGTGTTTCAATGCCATTACACGACGTGCTTACCATCCAATTAATCTCGCTGTCAAAACCAGTCGACCCCTTAATGAAATAGTAAAATTTATTTTGCGTTATTGAATTAATCCTGTCCCGATAGCTATCGGGATTGTTTCAGGAACCCATCAACTATTTTTTGTCACTTCGAGTGATTTCGATTATTTTATCGAAATTGTATCGAGAAGTGGGCGTTACCTTTTACTCATACCTGCCAGGTTTTAAAAACCTGGCAGGTATGAGTAAAAGGTCAGGCTTTCCGCTATATCTTTCTTGTGCTGAACTTGTTTCAGTATCTTATCAAGCTTTTTCTATATATTTTAAACTAAGTTTTAAACCAAACTTATAGTTAAGCACAAAAAAGGATGCCGCCTCAATCCTTAACGCAGGCAGCAAAGATATCAAAAAGTTTGTAATTCAGTTTAAATCCTACTATTTTAGAGCAAAAATTATTCCAATTCCATAAGTATATGCAATTTGTCAGTAACCCAAAGGTTAAAGAAGTGTTTAATGCATACCCTAAGCACGTAAAACCACAGTTACTTTACCTAAGAGAATTAGTTTTAGAGGAAGCTAAAAAAGTAAATGGACTTGAAAAACTTGAAGAAACCTTAAAATGGGGAGAACCCAGTTATGTAACTAAACACGGAAGTACACTTAGAATGGATTGGAAGTCAAAAAGCCCAAATCAATATGCTATGTATTTTCAATGCTCGTCCAGATTAGTTTCAACCTTTAAAATCATTTATAAAAATGAATTTAACTTTGAGGGAAATAGAGCTATTGTATTCAAATTAAATGACAAAGTTGCAGAAACCGAATTAAAACGTTGTATTTTACTAGCATTAACCTATCATAAAGTAAAGCATTTACCACTTTTGGGTGCATAAAAAATTATCAATTCGATGATTATAAAAAGGATTGAATAAGGAAATCAAAACTATGATTAACCGAATTAAGGTTTAATTGAAAAAGAACTTAAACTTAAAAAATGATAAAAAAAGGAACAGAAGTTACTTGGAAATGGGGAAACGGAACCGCCAAAGGAAAAGTAAAAGAGACCTACACAAAAAAAGTCATAAAAATGTTAAAGGGGAATGAAGTCACTAGAAATGGAGAAGAAGGTAATAAAGCGTTATATATTCAACAAGAAGATGGTGACTACGTTTTGAAAAGTGAATCTGAAGTAGAACGCGCAAACTAATTTCTATTTGTCAAACAAATTTTAAAAGGTATTTTAGCAGAACATAAAGCTAAAAACACATGAAATTCGCTATTATAAAAGAACGTAAAAACCCACCAGACCGTCGTGTGGTATTTTCACCATCAAAATTAAAAGAGGCTAAAATACAATTTCCTGAAGCTAACTTTAAAGTAGAATCATCAGATATTCGTGTATTTTCAGATTCAGAATATAAGAATGCAGGATTTGAAGTCACAAATAATGTGTCCGATTGCGATGTTATGATAGGTGTAAAAGAGGTTCCTATCGATGCACTCATTCCGAATAAAAAATATTTTTTCTTTTCGCATACCATCAAAAAGCAACCTTATAACAGAAAATTACTCCATGCTATTTTAGAAAAAAACATTGAGTTATACGACCACGAAACTATTGTAAACGAAAAAGGTTTCCGCTTAATAGGTTTCGGGCGTTACGCTGGTATTGTAGGTGCATATAATGGTTTTAGAGCTTGGGGATTAAAATACAAGTCTTGGGATTTACCAAAAGCAGGACCATTACCAAATCAATCCGCATTAATTGATGAGTTAAATAAAATTGAGCTTCCAAACATCAAAATATTATTAACAGGTAGCGGAAAAGTATCAAACGGCTCACAGGAAATGCTGGATGCCATGGGCATAAAATCGGTATCCGTTGAAGAGTATTTGACTAATCATTTTAATCAACCCGTTTACTGCAAAATTGATGTGCTAGATTATAACAAACGAAAAGATGGAAAAGTGATTGATAATTTCGATTTTTTCAATAACCCACAAGATTATGTTTCTGATTTTATGCGTTTCGCTGAAGTAACCGATTATTATATCGCAGGTCATTTTTACGGAGATGGCGCACCATATTTATATACAAGAGACGATGTGAAGTCTCCAGACTTTAATATAAAAGTTGTTGCGGATATAAGTTGTGATGTTGATGGACCAGTAGCTACAACACTTCGAGCATCAACAATTGCAAATCCCATTTACGGATATGACCCACAAACAGAATCTGAAATTGATTATAAAAATGATAAAGCCATTGTTGTTATGGCAGTTGATAATTTACCCTGTGAATTACCACAAGATGCTAGTGAAGGTTTTGGCGAACAGTTTTTGCAAAGTGTTATTCCTGCATTTTTTAATAACGATAAAGATGGCATTCTTAAACGAGCCAAAATTACCGAAAACGGAAAATTGACAGCCAATTTTTCATATTTACATAATTATGTTAAGGGTATTGAATAAAGTAAAGTTATAAGTATTTCATATTCAAATAAATATATTATCTTTCGGTACTAATAATAAACCAAAATTCAAACTATTATGAAAATTATGTATTCAATGTTGTGCTTAGCCTTGTTAATTGTAGGTTGTAAAGCAGAACCAGAAATTGACAATTCAGCTAATGAATTATTTGAAAAAAATGCCGAAACAGCCTTAAAATCAATTAAAGATTGGGAAAGTGAGACACTAGATTATTCTATTTTTGCAGAAAATGCAGTGGGATTAAATACCTATTTTGGTGCTGAAGTAGACACGGTTTTAATTCATAGCGAAGCCGTTAAGGCTGAAGATAAAGCATTTTTAGAAAAGTATGACTTTAAATTTATTACAGATCCAATAGTATTATTACCCGGAGTTAACCCCGATACTAAGTTACCAGATGGTTCTGTTCGTTATTATGGAGCTTGGGAAGTAACCTTACCAGCTACTGATTCTACAGAAGCAAAATCTGGAGTTGTTAAAGTTTATAATTCTTTAGATTTTGATGAAAATGGAAATATTCTATATACCCAAGGTTACGGTGATTATAGGGGAATAATGAATTATTTAATTGAATAATTAGTATTTAAATTATAAAATAGAAAAACCACCTATTTAATTTTTAGGTGGTTTTTTATTTTTAGATATGTGTTTCTGCTTTATTGAATCCGGACTAGAAAATAGTTGTTTAAATACCCAAAGCCCAACACTTAAAAACCCACCAAAAAGTATAGTAAAGAACCAAGCTTCTTTATTAGCTAATGGTTTTATGGTTATGTTTATAATATCAATAAACAAATATTTTGGGTTACTTAATAGTTCCCAAGAATTGTAACGTAAAAACCGTCCTAAAAACACACCAAAGGCAGATAAAAACAGGATTGCGGTTACTCCGAAGTTTATAATAGGTTTCTTTAAATACCGTTTTAATACTTTTTTCATATCTAAAATAGATAAATAGAAAAGTAATAAGCCATTAAACGCAAACGAACTTACAACCAGAATATCTAACCAGGCATAACTACCATAACTTAATCTTAAATGAATTAAATCCGTAACAATGTAAGGGGCATTTGGTAAAAAAAGAAGCCATACTCCAAACCAAGTAATGCGTGCTATTTTGTTGAGCTTTGGAGAACTTACCAAATAGCTTGTTATGGCAAAGGGAATGACTGCTAAAAACAAATTCCAAACTAAAAAAATATAATGAAAAGAATGTGTTAATTTCATTCTAATCATTAGTAAAACAATACTAAAAAGTATTGAAACGCTAACTAATGAAACTATTTTAAATCGGGATAAAAAGAGGTGTTTTATGTTGTTCATAGTTATAATTTTAATGAAACCTGACAGGTCTGGTTTTCAATAATTAAAATACTGATGATTCCAAATGTATAAGCTACCAAATCTGAAATTTGAAACGTGCTACCAAGTATCAGTTTTAAAAGATGATTATGTTGAAGGTTTAATAGATCTAGAATATTCAATAATTGCAGAAATTCAATTAGAAAAGCAAAAGCTAAAACGCAAAAAGCGAGCTTAAATGAATCAACTTCAAAAAAGCTTTTTATAAAACAGAATAATAAAATGACAACCAAGTAATCGCCAAAAGTGTAACGTATAAAACCAGTAGGAAGGTAGATAGCGATTAATACTTCAGTTGTAAATAGAAGCAATGCAAAAATTAAATAGTATTTGTTGAGTTGAATTTTCATAAATATCTTAAAAGGGTATAGAAGTATAAAATGGCTATTGGGATGTTTAGTAATATTAGGCCACAGGCTTTTAGAATCTCTAGCTTGCAATCGGTATTTCCTAATAAAGTAAATATTAGCGCTATTAATGAAATTATATTTATAATTACTGCAACAACTATAAAAACTAAACCTACGTAAATTATTCTAAACGCACCTTGAAAGTATAATTGAAACACAAATAATATGGTGCCAATAATAAAACTTAAAAAGGCTATGGCTTTACTTGTTGTTATTAAATTATTCATGAATTTCTTTTTGCGTTAGCGATTTAACGGTTCGACTGCGCTCACCGCAGGCTAATTGTTTGAGCTCCCCGACGTTTAGGAGGGAGCGAGTAGTGAAATATTTATATTCATGAGTTCAATTAATTTAAAATAGCAACCGACGAATAAAGCGCGACCCTCCCGATAGTTATCGGGATCGGGGTAACGCCCACATTACTAACTCATAAAATTAACCGTTGTGCCAATCTATTTTTCTGGATACATACATAACTATGGCGAGGATTAGGAATAAACCGATGCTGCCTACTAATAATGCATAATTTTCTAATTGAATGATGACATATATAAATGTGTACAGTGCCGTAAGCGATAAGCCAATAAAAATTGGAAACTTGAATGTTTTTAATATGGATTTTGAATACAATGTGATTAATAAAATGACCGAAATACCTGCTGTTAAGTAAGCTTTTAAAAAGTTACTGTGTTCTGAAATGGAGACCAATAAGGTGTAAAACATGGTGAGGGCCAGCCCAATCATTAAATACTGAAACGGGTGGATGTTTATTTTACTAAGTGTTTGTATTAAGAAGAACACTAAAAAGGTGAGCCCAATAACTAGGAAACCATATTTTGCGGAGCGTTCGCTTTTTTGATATTCGTCAACAGGAATCATAAAGTTTACACCAAAAGCAAATTCTTTTAAGTCTGGGATACCATTAAAATGTTGTTGAGAGAATGGGCGGTTTAAATCTAGAATTTTCCATTTGGCATCAAATCCATTTTCATTGACTTTATCATCATTATAAGGCAGGAACTCACCAAAAAAGTTGGCTGTTTTCCAATTCGATTTTATTTGCGCTTCAGTTTGTTTTCCTGTTGGAATAAATCGAATTTGCTCGCTTCCTTTTATATTAAAATTAATGTTTAAGGTTAATGGTTTTTGAAACTGTAATTGGGCTTTATCAATGGTTTTAGTTTCTAAAGTATGAAGCACGACTTCATTAAAATTATAGTTTTTTTGTCCGTTATATTTTGATGTAAGCTCATAATTTGTGCCTTCCAATTTTAAGTTAGCTTCGTTAACACCTTTTACATTTGAAGATTGTATGATTATTTTTGCTTTGTCCCAAATAATGTCTGCATCGTTTATTTCAATATCACTAAAATCTGGCTTTACAAAGGTTCCCGTAATATCCATTTTACTATTATAAACAGCTGTTGTATAAATACCTCGCTTTTTTTCTTCGGGATTTATATTTGTATTAATGTTTAATTTTTCTGGAAAGAAGTAAGCGTTATTTATTTCCTCAATAGTTTCGGTATACACTTTTTTAGTGTTTTTATCAGTTACCGTTTTTTCTTTGTAGGTTTTGTATGGTACTTTTAAAATGGGGCCATAAATGAGTACTTCATTTCCCCATTGCTGATTGATTTCGTTAATCACTTCGGTTTGCCTCTGCGAACGTTCTCTAATTAAATTTTCAATAAAGAACAACGGAATTAATAAAATTATAGTTAAAAACCCCACCATAAGCATTCTTGCTGTTATTGAGGTTTTTATCCAATTCCCAAATTTGTTTTGTTGTTGCGGTTGTTGTTTAAGCTCTTCCATGGTGTATTTGTTTAAAGTACTTTGAAATTCAAAGCAAAAGATTAAAAAAATTTGTTTTCTTTTTTTCTGTTGTCACACTGAGCGCAGTCGAAGTGCGAGTTGGAAACTATTGTTTATTAATTAATTTTTCAAGGGCGTTAATGTGCTTTTTAAATTCGGCTCTACCCAATGTTGTAGTAGAGTAGCGGGTGTTTGGTTTTCGACCAATAAACTGTTTTTCAACACTTATATATTCTGCATTTTCTAAAGCTTTCGTATGGCTAGCTAAATTACCATCTGTGGTTCCTAAAAGCTCTTTCAACATATTAAAATCGGCATACTCATTTACCATCAAAACAGACATGATGCCTAATCTAATACGGTGATCGAATGCTTTATTTATGTTGGTTATTATACTCATTTTTTAGTTTTCAGTCAGCAGTCAGCAGTCAGCAGTCAGCAGTCAGCAGTTTACAGTTGCGTTTCTCTCTTTGCGCCTTCGCGCCTTTGCGAGAAACTTAATAATTTTTATCATATTTAAAATACATCCAACTCCCATAAACAATATGCATAACGCCAAAGCCTAAAACCCAAAGCCAAAACCCATAACCAGGTTTCCAAGCACCAATTAATCCTAGAATAAGTTGAATATAGCCTAAATACCTTATATCTCCAATGCTGTATTTAGATGCATTTACTAAAGCTAAACCGTAAAAAATAAGCATTAATCCACCTGATTGTCCGTATTTACCTTGGCTTAAAATAATTAAAATATACAATCCGCCAACAACTAAAGGAATCAAAAAGTTGACTACCAATCGCTTTGAAGTTGCATCCCAAATTTTAGCGTTATGTTTTTTTGCTTTTTTGGTAGTTAAAAATATACCAGTCAAAATACTAAAAACAGCAACCAAGACTAAGGTTAATATACTAGTTTCATAAACCCATCCATCTAAAATTAGCACACCATTACTATAAGTAGTAACTAACCAATACGCAATTGCTGCGCCTATAAGCGCATAAACACCAGCAAGTATTCCAGATAAACCACTGAGTGAAATAAAGCGAGACGATTTATTCATCATGTCTTTAATGGCGCTTATGTCTTTTAAATAATCTTTTGATTCCATATAAAAGTACTTTGAAATACAA